>JADGBP010000155.1:0-3173 GCA_015231395.1 Desulfamplus sp.
GTCTCTTACATGAAACCTGATGAGGGGGTTGCTCATATTGCGTTGGGTCTTGGGAAAATCGTAGTTGATGGGGGGGTAGCGTTAAGGTTTTCACCCAAATATCCCGAATTTTTGCCTCAGTTCTCATCGGTTGAAAATATCCTGAAAAATGCCCAGCGATATTTTTATGCTCTCAGGCTTGATACAGAGCATAAAAATTATATTGAGACAACAGATTCTCCTTCCAGTTCAGATTACAAGTCAGAAACCAGTTCAGATTACAAGTCAGAAACCAGTTCAGGTGACAAGTCAGAAACCGGTTCGGGTGACAAGCCAAAAACCAGTTCATGTGACAAGTCAAAAACCAGTTCAGATTACAAGTTAGAAACCGATTTTGAACTTGCCAAATTAGATGTTGATGATGCAATTGACCATATTTCAGTAAGAAAGTTGCTTAGCACCTATATTCCGGAAGATAACCGGATTTTTTTTCACGCCACGCCAAAGGGATATCCTGTACTCACTTTTGCCTCCATTCTTAAAATGAAAACATTTCCCTTAGGAGAAATACTTTCCGAACTGCTGGAGATTGGAAAACATGGAATGGGCTGTCCTGTTGAGGTTGAATTTGCCGTCAATCTTCCTGATTCTCAGAAACCCGAGTTTTCTCTGCTTCAAATAAGACCCATGATGGTTGCACGCCATAATATGGATGTAGATATTAATCAAAAAGATATTGACAATGCATTCTGTTATTCAGATAAAGCTATGGGCAGCAGTCAAATTACCAAAATTTATCACATTATTTATGTTAAACCGGAAACCTTTGACACCTCAAAAACAGTTGAAATAGCAGAAGAAATCAATAAAATTAACACCCTGTTTGACAAACAGAAAAATAATCATAAAGACAAACAGGAAAACAATCATAAAGACAAACAGGAAAACAATCATAAAGACAAACAGGAAAACAATCATAAAGACAAACAGGAAAACAATCATAAAGACAAACAGGAAAACAACCATAAATATCTTCTTATAGGACCTGGCAGATGGGGATCTACAGATCATTGGCTTGGCATTCCTGTAAAATGGAGCTATATTACAAATGTGGGCACAATCATTGAAACAGCTTCGGATAAACTCAATGCAGACCCATCTCAGGGAAGCCATTTTTTTCATAACATCACATCTTTGGGTCTCAACTATTTAGGAATACCCATGAAAGATAAAAATTTCATTGACTGGCAATGGCTAAACGAGCTATCTGTAAAAGTTGAAACTCGTTTTTTGAGATATATCCGATTATCGGATCCTGTAGTTTTAAAAATTAACGGCAGAGAGTCAAATGCTGTGATTTTAAAGCAAGGAGAGCTAAGTGAACTACCTCTACCCTAAAGGGATAGGGGTTTTACGCCATTCTTATAAATTTTTTCAACTTTGTAAATGGGCAGGAACTTTTCCTGAAAAATGATGGAGGTACACTACAGTAATGGGAAAACAGAATATTAGTTCTCTTGAACAAGTCTCAGAACTGCATAAAAAAGCCGAACAGATTGTCAGAAAAGAATTAGCATACAACATTGATGCCTTATCACCTGAAGCAATCCAGAAGATCATTCATGAACTTCGTGTACATCAGATTGAACTTGAGATGCAAAATAATGAGCTGCTCAGGGTACAATCTGAACTGGATGCCTCACGGGAACGCTATTTTGACCTCTACGACCTGGCTCCTGTGGGCTATTGCACTGTCAGCGAACAGGGGCTGATTCTGGAGGCAAACCTTTCTGCTGCCACCCTGCTGGGCAGTGTCAGGAATAAGCTGGTTAAGCAGTCGCTAACCAAGTTCATTTTCAAAGATGACCAGGACATTTACTACAGGCATTGCAGGCGGCTTTTTGAAACAGATTCTACAGACTCAGGGAACGCGGGACGGTCAAATGTCTGCGAACTTAGAATGCAGCAAAAAAAAGGGGGACCTCCCTTTTGGGTACGCCTGCATGCCACTGTTGATCAGGACACCAATGATACTCGACAGTGCAGGCTCATAATCAGCGACATAACCGAATCCAAAAATGCTGAAGATGCCAGAAATGAAAAACATATAGCTGAAACCGCACTTGCCGAAATAGCAAAGGTGAAAGAAAAACTGGAGGCAGAAAGAGCGTACCTGCAAGAAGAGATCAAACTGGAATACAACCATGAAGCGATCATAGGTCAGAGTAACGCACTTAAATATGTACTCTATAAAATTGAGCAGATTGCCAGTAGTGATACTATTGTATTGATTATGGGGGAGACAGGAACCGGAAAAGAGCTTGTTGTCAGGGCAATTCACAGCCTGAGCCACCGCAAAAACAGGGCTATGGTAAAAGTAAATTGTGCCGCACTCTCTCCAACCGTGATCGAAAGCGAATTGTTCGGTCATGAGAAAGGCTCTTTTACAGGTTCTCAGGCAAGACATCTTGGGCGTTTTGAGGTGTCAGACGGCTCTACCCTTTTTCTGGATGAGATCGGAGAACTACCGCCTCAATTACAATCAAAGCTACTAAGAGTGGTTCAGGAAGGTGAGTTTGAACGTTTAGGCAGCTCTAACACCATCAAAGTTGACGCAAGGATTATTGTCGCCACAAATCGTAATCTGGAAGATGAGGTTAGAAAAGGATGTTTCAGAGAAGATCTCTGGTATAGGTTAAATGTTTTTCCAATTACCATGCCGCCTCTGCGGGATCGAAAAGAGGATATACCCCTTCTTGTAGATTTCTACATAAAAAAAATCTCCAAACGGCTGGGGAAAAAAATTGAAATTATTCCAGAAAACGTAATGGAGGACTTACAGCGTTATAACTGGCCAGGCAACATAAGAGAACTGCAGAATGTCCTTGAGAGAGGGGCTATCAACTCCTCAGGGGGGAAACTTCGCCTTGTTGATGACCTCACAAAGCCCTCAAGGGCATCAAGTAGCACTAAAAAAACTCTGGAAGCAGTTGAGCGTGACTATATTGTCCAGATACTTGAGCATACAGAGTGGAAAGTAAGTGGAAAAAACAGTGCAACTGAAATCCTTGGGCTAAACCGCAGCACCTTGCGTGCCCGTATGCGCAAACTTGGTATCATAAAACCATAAATTCTTATCCCGATAACCCGTACAGCCGGAGCGGGGGTATTGGTTCTCGGTCACAACGAAGAAT
>JADGBP010000155.1:3271-6018 GCA_015231395.1 Desulfamplus sp.
TCCTTGGGCTAAACCGCAGCACCTTGCGTGCCCGTATGCGCAAACTTGGTATCATAAAACCATAAATTCTTATCCCGATAACCCGTACAGCCGGAGCGGGGGTATTGGTTCTCGGTCACAACGAAGAGTCAACCTCAATGTAAAGAGGGACAGAACTTGCGAGTATCTGTCAAAGTTTACATACTGGTTTCATCCCCTGAACAAGTTCAGGGGTTTTCACCAGCAGTGAAATAAAAAAAGGTCATATATGACTAAAAGTCATATATGACCTTTTTTTATGTTTTTTAACAACGGCTCTTAAGATGTTTTCTCAAGTTTATTATGCTTATAAATCAGAAATATAGGTGTTGATATGCCAGTAGTTGAAACGTTGGCATAAAGATTGAATCATAGAAAATAGCAACATCAATCAACGAAGAGCTACAAACACTCAACCCAAATAGTCCCAGACTCATTTTTTTTAAAGGAGATGATGTATGACCAATCACAGTATCAGGACAATAGTAATATTGAGCCTGCTTTTCATGCTGGCTTCAAATGTCTATAGCCAGGATAGCGTATCCGATTCTTACAATAAAGGCGAATCGGCACTTTTCCCTCAAGGACAGCTCTTTTACCCCGCCATGGCAAGCCCAAAGGAGCCCCGTACCCATATAACCTACCTCGTACTAAAACTGCCGAACGAGAATGTTGATACTGGCAACAGTGTTGAGATAGATGACAGCATAAACATAGGATCAGTCGGCTTTGGAGACAGTTTTGGTCTTGTTCGCTGGTCAGGCTGGGGAGATAACGATGCCTGGCAGCTTAATATCAGCGGGACAGTCCTCGCCCAGTTCAATATGGACGCTGATTCAATGGATCTTATTAACGCCGATTATATCATCGGTTTTCCGTTAAGCTATCGGAATGGTCCCTTTTCAGCACGGGCACGTTTTTTTCACCAGTCATCTCACCTTGGAGACGAGTTTCTCCTTCTGCCTCAAATCGAGAGTCTGAGAGTCAGCCGCATCAATCTGAGCTTCGAGACTATTGAACTTCTCGGTGCTTTGGATTTTTACGGACTACAGTTAGCCGCAGGTCCCTCATACATTATCCATACTGATTCAGAGCTCAAGCGTAATAGTTTTCAGGCAAGCATTGATTATCAGAGCAGAAAGCCTGTATTTAAACCGACGATGCGTCTGTTTACCAGCGTAATGTGGCATGCGTGGGAGGAGACTGACTGGGACTCGGACTATAATGTTAAAGTTGGAGTCAACATCCGCAGCCCCTATACCGAAAAACGGGCAATCCAGATTTTTGGCGAATATTACAATGGTAATCTGCCCTTTGGTCAGTTCTATAAATTACGTACAGAATACTACGGTGCAGGGATTAACGTATCATTCTAATTGCGAAAATCCTAAACTCTGTTTGAAAGATTGGATTGATTGCGAAGATTGGGTTCATACTCCGCCCCTTGGGGCGTTGTAATGTTTTTAAAGATACCCCGTCGTTTGCGGCGGGGAGCTTCATTTGTCACTTTGCCAAATTACCACCTTGTCTTGCCCCTGGCTTCTAAAAAAAGGAAAATCATTATGAAAAAATTTGGAATTATTCTGGGTACGGGAGTTCTTCTGTTTATTTTTGTCTTTGGATGGTGGTTTTTTAGCCGTCCAGAACGAGGTACTACAGGTTCTATCAACACTCAATTTCGTTGGCTTGGTGCGAACGACACGATCGTTATCGACGGCTTTGACGACCCTAAAGTTGAGGGAGTTGCATGTCATATATCCCGTGCCAAGACAGGCGGGGTAAAGGGCGAACTTGGTGTGGCAGAAGATACCAGTGACGCCAGCATCGCATGTCGTCAGGTTGGACCCATCAAGATAACTGGCGAACTCAAAGACGGCGAGCAGGTTTTTGACGAACACCGCAGCATTTTATTCAAAAAACTCAAGGTTGTCCGTTTCTTTGACCGCGAACGTAATGTGCTTGTTTATGTGGCATATAGCGACAAGGTTATCCAGGGCAGCCCCAAGAACAGTATCAGCACAATACCGATCATGAAGTGGTCAGCACCATAGAGATAGAGATATATATATATATATATATATCAATACCTTCGCCAATTAGGCTGCCTTCTTCTCTTTATGAATACAACCTATATCAGCGAGCTTCATTTGTAGTTCTTTAAAAGAAATAGACCCTAAAATTTCAGGGTGATTTTTTAATATCAAATCCAGATAGAATGCGGTTTGAGAGCGTATTTTGATATCTAAAATACTTGGTTCCATATTGGTCGCATTCTGCTCTGTCATAAAGCGGGAAAGATTAACCATGAACATGGAAATATTAGCCGCGTTTTTGACCTGAGTAGCTTTTGTATTCATAAAGTCTTCCAGTCCCCAGTATTGTTTTGCATCTCTGAAAGTAAACTCAATCTGGAATCTCAAACGGTAATACAAAATCATCTTGTCGTATGGCAAAGTGAGATCATCACTGAATAATACAACATGTCCGCTTTTCCCATTTTTTAACTGTATTCTCTGAATCACAGTTACATTCAATAAGTCAGGAAAATCCTTGTGCCACACTTGGATTTGATAAATCCGCTCTTCCACCCCATCCTCCACATTGCAGCTCTTGAGATATTCTACAGGAATGTTCCGATAATCAACTTTTTCTCCATATTTGCGACGAGGACCACGACCACTGTATTCACCCTTGTAAGGATACCATAGTGCAGAATTGCATTGGAGTTT
>JADGBP010000156.1 GCA_015231395.1 Desulfamplus sp.
ACCATGTATCCAGAATACATACGTAAGCCCCTCTTTCTCAACCACTTGGGTTATGCTGTTGATGAAGTCAGGGACTTGCGTAGCATCAGATACCTTATTTAGATTAAGCACTTTTTTGTTTTTATCCTTCAATAAAGCCCCTTTAAGCCCCATTTGTAACCGTTATTCTCACTAAAAAAATACAGTTTTTGTAATCAGTTTGTAATTAGCTGTAACGGTTTTACAAATTCAAGAACCCTGTAAAATAAATCGAAAAAAATAACTTTAAAAGAGTGTAAAAAGTGTTTATAAGTTTGTTTTGAGTTAGTCAACATCCACATAAGAATGGAGGAGGGCAATGACAAACGATAAACAAAATAAAAAATTACCAAAGATTAGATTTCATCGTAATAATAACAATAGTAATATACTGCTCATAAGTCCTCATGGAGTGTTAAAACCACCATATGATGATGAGAATACTGGAAGACTTGCATTAAGATTAGCCAAAAATATAGGCTGTCATGCCGTTATCAACAGAACGTTCCATAGAGATGATTGTGATTTAAATTTAGTGGCACATGCCGAACAGGTTAAAGAATTTATAGATAGCATAAAAGATGTTGTAGATAATAATGAGTTTACATATGTTTTCTGGATACATGGTATCCATGATGACAGCATTACACCTATTGATCCTGATGCTGAGTGCCTGATTGGGTACGGTCAACCTGATAAGGATGAAGAACCACGTTATACAGCTAAACAAGAAACAATCAATAAATTGATAGAGACGTTCAAGAACCATGATAGAAAAGCTATCGAGGCACCACCAGATAGTATTTATAGGGGATATTATGTAAACAGGATGAACCAGTGGTTCAGGACTCGTTACTCTCTTGATAAGGTTCAATCAATTCAATTAGAATTTAAATACGATGGTATAAGAGATAAGAAAAGTTTGGATTCAGCAGCCAAGAATATAGGACGAGCTATTAAAGAAGTTACAGAGGAGGAGTTTATGGCAAAAGATAAAACCAAAGAAGCGGAACAAGGGCAGGTAGATAAGGCAGTACCAGCTCAAAATAAAGAACAGGTTCAACCAGAGAACGCACCACCTGCTCAAGTTGAAACTGATATACCGGATGCTGAAGTACTAACCTCAACAGAAGAAAAAACGAGCGATGATACTAAACCACCAGAGACTAATGCAGAAAATAAAATAGCTGGCACTTTATCTACTGAAGTTAAGGGCATCACAGAAGACGGTAATGTTGGTGATACCGCCCAAGCAGATATTAAGAAGAATTTACCAGTGCAAAGTAATAATTCTGTAATAGATACAACACAAGAAGATGTAGATTATGAAGCAATTACAGACGAACAATTAGCAGCTATGCCAGAAGATGATAAGGTCGATGTAACATTTAATAAATTAAAAGGTATTTTTGTTAAGCACTTCCACAATGCTATGCTAGATGCTGGACAATATATTATTAAGGTTTTGTATAATAATAATTATGATTTAGAAAAACCTAAAGGGTACACACAATCTAACTCTATATCAAAATTAATTAAAAAACTTAAACAAGACTCTCCGGGTAACAGTCCTTCTAGGACATGGATTTACGATGCCATAAACCTTGCATTAGATAATAACTATTTTAACAATATCGAAGATAAAGAGATATCATCCGCATACGGACGCCTTGGACACAGTCATAAAGTGAATTTAACTTACGCTCCTGATGACAAGAAAGAAAAGTTAATCTCTGAAATTATTACCATAGAGGCTGAGACTAACAAAAAATGTTCAGTTGTAAAAATCAGGGAGCTTATAAATAGAGAAAAAAGAGAGTCAGCTCCTGATGAATTACCTCTCTCGGAAGCATTGAAAAGTGACTTCTCTACACTGGATACAAATTTACTTAAAGATTTACAAAAAGAACTTGATATTCAATACAAAAAATTACAAGAAAAAGTTAAATTCTATAAAACCAAATCAGATGAAATCAAAAATCTTTTAAAGCCAAAAACCAATTAAACCATCACGCTCCAGTATTAACCATGCTGGAGCTTCCTCCCTCAATCCACTCCTATGATGGTCAAATCCTTATATGCTGCCTCCCAAATTTTGAACATGCCTTATCGTTATTGCCATGTTGTAAAACATAGCAATGATTTACATTTATCATATATCTAACTCATATCGATAAGACTCACCACAGATTCAAAAGTAAAAAACCAAAAAAAATTGTGAGAGCACCTACGTATAGATATAACGGTAACATTGATGCGTTTCAAAGGATTATACGCCCCCCATACCCTATTCACAAGGGTCTTAATCTCTCCATATACCCAAACATATCCATTTGAATAAGCAGTCAATTCACTACTGCAACATAACTATTAAGACAACCTCCCCCCCTCTCCATTCTTCCATTCTATGCCTCATATTAGGTGTTTAAAGGGCTTATCCAGAGGTATTTCTATTAAGTCCATAGTTAGGTATGGAGTGAGTTTGTATGCTCTCAGGAGGGCTAATTTGAGCTTATAATTCATACGTATTCTAATCAACTTGAACCGTTCTTGGCATTGTGCTGAGAGCGGTTTTTTATTTCTATGAACAACAACAAAAGGAGAATTTTTATGTGGAACGCACCGAGTAAGAAACAACTGTCAACATTACCAAAGCTGTATGAAACAGAAGAAGTGGCACTTAAAGACAAAATCATTCATCTACATTTTTTCATCGGAGGCTGTGACTGGTTTATCGCTGAATATGATGCGAGTGAGGATCTGTTCTGGGGCTTCGCTATCTTGAATCAGGACTATCAAAACGCTGAGTGGGGATACATCAGCTTCAGTGAACTGAAATCTATAAAGGTTCAGGGTTGGCTGGAGATAGATAACGACCTTCATTGGACACCGAAACCAGCTAAAGAAGTTGATCTGATTTGTGAAGCTCAGGGTTGGTAATTATTTAATACGTTTTTCACTTAACTGAAGGGGTGGTTGGCTAATAGCTGATTGCCCCTTTTTTTGTTTATACATCATTAAATTTAAGGAGATTTAATATGAAGAAATTAAGTAGAGACTACAACAACACACAGAGAAATTACCTTGGTATGAAAGCTAGGTTAGCAAATGAAGTAGCTCAGGGCAAGTATCCAGATCTTACAAAAGACCTTCTGTATATGAAGGCGTGTCAGGATGGGCTTGGAGTTCTTCCTCATGATCCAAGCCTTATGAATAAATCTATCAGCAAAATAGATGCATTAAAAATTCTTATATCTCTGCCTAAAGACACATGGGAACTGTTCATCATTTTTGGGATGATAGACAGTATTTATGCGGAGGTGCTCTCATGATGTGGTCAGATATTGAAGCTGGTAATCCTGCTAACTGTATAGAGCCTTGGGAATATGAGCCTGTAAATATGCCAACTCCTGATGAATTTGAAAACCAAGACCAAGAGGAAGATGAAACAGAGGATGAATAATTACAAAAAGGAGATTAAACATGAGCACATTAAAAGCATTAAAAGAAGAGATAGAAATTCCTGAGTGGTGTACCTGTATGACTTGGGACTGGGAAGCTTATGAAGAAGTACCACCGGCATGTAATGCATTCAAAGACAGTGGTAGGGGATATTGCATGAATTGTGAGCATGGGGAGGACTGTCACACAACTCCAACAGAGATACAGTTCTTGAAAAAGGAGATAGAGTACCTGAAGGAGACTCTCGCAAGAAATGAGGCAAGGCTGGCAAAAATTAATTTTAAGAAAAAAGTATCTCTGCGGTTTTAACAACAACATTTCAACAGTACTAATTAATGAAGCTTTTGTGGAGACACTTCCATGAAGGCTTTTTTTGTTTTTAATGAGACCCATCTGTCTATCAAGGCAGGTGGGTTTTCTATTTTAGGAGGTCACTATGGAAAAAGTTATTAATAAAAGAAACATCTCACAACAGGAGTGGTTGAATTACAGAAGGTCAGGCATTGGTGGTAGTGATGCTGGAGCTATAGCTGGGCTTAATCCTTGGAGGTCACCAATGAGTGTTTATCTCGATAAGACAGGGCAAATTGAACCTGTAGAGCAAACTGACGCTATGTATTGGGGAACAGTATTAGAAAAAGTAGTAGCAGATGAGTTTACTATTAGAACTAATTCCAAAGTTAGAAAAAATAATACCATTCTAAGAAGCGAGGAACACCCTTTTATGATCGGTAATATTGATCGTGTAGTAGTTGGAGCTGCAGAGGGGTTGGAATGTAAGACAACCAACATTTTCAACAAAGATTTGTGGAAAAACGGCAGTATTCCAGATGTGTATATGGCACAGGTTCAGCACTATATGGCAGTAACAGGCTATAAAGCGTGGTGGATTGCTGTTCTTATAGGGGGAAATGATTTTAGATATAAAAGAGTCGAGCGGGACGATGAGTTTATAAATCTGCTGATTCAGTTGGAACAAAACTTCTGGTGTAACCACGTTGAGCCTAAAATTATGCCAGAAGTCGATGGGTCAACTGCTTCAAATGAGATTATTAATAAAATGTTTCCAGAGACTACAAAGAACAGCGTTGTTAAACTACCCGATGATGCAAAAACATTGATTGAGAGCTTTCTGGAAAATTTTGAACTTGAGGACAAATACAGCACTTTAAAAGACGAATGCGGAAACAAGATTAAGCTAATAATGGAACATAACGAACAGGGCATTATTGAAAACTATGTTGTAAACTGGAAACAAGTTAAGTCTAAAAAATTTGATACTAAATCTTTTGAAAAAGAAAATCCCGAGCTTCATCATAAATACTGCAAAGAGAGTGCCTACCGTAGATTCACTGTTAAATCTATATAAAAATAAGGAGAAAAGCTATGACTGCTAAAGAAAAAATGGCGTTAGAACTGTCTAAAATCAATGGTAATAGCGTTACTATCGGTAACAATGGAAGTGGATTACAGACAAATACAACCGCCCCTAAAACAGTTCTGGACTATATCAGGGCAATGACTCCTGAAATAGCCAAAGCTCTACCATCACATATAACACCTGAAAGGTTAATCAGGGTGGTTTTAACAGAAATAAGACGTAACCCAAAACTGATGGAATGTAGCCGTGATAGCCTGCTTGGGGCTTTAATGCTCTCAGCACAACTTGGACTTGAACCAAGTCCTTTAGGGCACTGTTACTACATCCCATACAATAACCGTAAAGCTGGTATAATGGAGTGCCAATTTATGATCGGTTACCGTGGGATGATTGACCTTGCCATGAGGTCAGATAAGATTGAATCTATAGTAGCTGAAACTGTATGTCAGAATGACCTGTTTGACTTCCAGTATGGTCTTCATCCCAACCTGATGCACAAACCAGCCCTTACAAATAAAGGCTCTGCATATGCCTATTACACTGTGGTGAAATTCAGGGGAGGAGGCTGCCATATAAAAGTTATGGGAATAGAAGAGATCGAAAGAATTAAAAAGAGATCGCAATCTGCTCAATATTCTTCCAGCCCTTGGGTAACGGATTATAATGAGATGGCGAAGAAAAGTGTCATCAGGTCTATCTTCCGCTACCTGCCAGTCAGTAACGAGATTCTGAGTCATGTAGAGAAGGATTCCGTGGTTAAAACTTCATTGATTGAAGATGAGGGCGAATCCTTTATTGATGTTCCAACGACACCTACAGAGCCAATGCCCTCACAACCTGTAAATAATAATAAACCACATGATTATACATACGCAGTAGATACGGCAGCAGTGGCATAAAAGTAAGATAAATAAAATTTAACTTTAAGGGGTTATTCGGGGATTTGTCCTTGAATAACCCCTTTTGTTTTTTCTGGAGGGTATTGCAGATGACAAAAGAACAGGAACAAAAAAAATTGTGAGAGCACCTACGTATAGATATAACGGTAACATTGATGCGTTTCAAAGGATTATACGCCCCCCATACCCTATTCACAAGGGTCTTAATCTCTCCATATACCCAAACATATCCAT
>JADGBP010000157.1 GCA_015231395.1 Desulfamplus sp.
ACAGAGTATCTCTCCACCAATTTCAGGGTCATGCTCCATATTTTCGGAAATCACAATCAGTCGTCTATTTCCGTTTTCCCCGCTCTCAATCGCTTCGGAAGCGTTGGTAATAAGATTCAAAAGAGCTGCCCTTCTTGCTATAATTTTGCGTTCGCTCATCTCCATCGGCTTCATGGACTGCATGGGCACTCTAAGTTCTGAACTGAAATAGGGGCTGTATATCTCTGCAAATGTCTGCCAATGGTTTTCCGGTTTTGAGACCACCACACAATCAACCATTATCCCGGGAATTTTAACCTGTTTGGAGTTCAGTGTTCCTCTCTGGGCTATCCGTTCAACCTGTACAATAACAACACCGCCGGAGTTTTTTGCAGCAGTTGCAATGGCAAGGGATTCGAGCACCAGAGCCTCTTTTTCCATTGTGATGTTGCCGTCAGTGTCTGCTGTAGTTCCACGTAACAGGGCAACATTAATAGGGATGGTTTTATATGCAAGATATTCTTTGCCATCAAAATGGACAAGTTCCACCAAATCTTCAGTTGTAAGGGCATTTATTTTGCCACCCCCGTTTCTTGGATCAACAAAGGTGCCAAGACCAACTGTGGTTATTGTACGGGGTTTTTTTGCGGCAATATCTCTATAAAGGTGAGATATTACACCCTGAGGCAGATTGTAGGAGATAATCCTGTTTTCCACAGCAAGTTTCTGTAGTTTTGGTACAAGTCCCCAGTGTCCCCCGATAACTCTTCTGACAAGCCCCTCATGTCCCAAATGATTTAGCCCTCTTGAACCCCCGTCTCCTTGTCCAGCGGCATATAAGAGAGTCAGATCTTTAGGATTTCCGGTTCGTAAGAAATATTCCTCAAGATCAATGGCAAGCTGTTCAGGAAATCCAATTCCTACAAAACCGCCTGTGACAACGGTATCTCCAGACCGGATAAGTTGTATAGCCTCTTCACTTGAGACTATTTTACCTTTTTTTGCCCGTTCAGGAGAGAGGGAAGAGAGCATTGGATGACCGCTTTTTGAAGGTTCTGTTGTTTTGTTTTGTTGCATTGTTTAATCTCCCCGGAGATGTATTTCAATAGAGTTCCTGCGAAATTCAATTTTTATCCAAATAGACTTCTTGCAAAACTGACTTTGCATCCGGCAAAGTCAAAGGACAAGTCTTAGTTTTACAGGCGGTCTAATCAAGATACGGCATTGAAATTGTTGAGTAAGTCACATGACGTACCACCTCGTCCATATTGTCGTCAAACGACAGTTTCATGTAAAGCTTGCACCTATCACTGTATAATTGTACTGTTTTATCCTTCGGGTTTCTTGCAAGACAATTCAGGAACAAATCATGGGCTTCTTCGAATGCTCTTGACTGATAAAGGTGTCTTGCCTCCTGAAAAATGGGTTCAATACTTTTTTTGATTTTCAAAATATTTTGCGGGTCAGAACTAAAAACTTCCCAGATAGTTATCGGTATGCTTTTTCCTTTGGCTGTTACCCTGTCAATTTTTCTTAATTCAAATTTTTTCGGAGCGGTCAGAGAACGATAAGTATCATTACTGATTAACAAAGAAACTCCATATGTCTTTGTCATCCCTTCAATTCTGGAAGCAAGATTTACGGCATCACTGATTACAGTTGCCTCCATTCGACCAGATTCTCCGATTGTTCCTATTCTTAAAGTTCCGGTGTTTATTCCAATGCCTATTTTAACGGGAGCATATCCTGATTTTTTTCTTCCTTGATTATATTCAACAAGTTTCTGCAACATTTCTATTGCTGCCTGTAGAGCATCATCACTTGTTTCAAAGAGTGCCATAATTGCATCACCGATATATTTATCAACAAAGCCGTTATTTCTACGAATGATCGGTCCCATTACTGCAAGATAGGAATTGAGGAACTTGAAATTCTCTTCAGGAGTCATGTTCTCTGAAAGCGATGTGAAACCTCTGATATCGGAAAATAATATTGCCATATTTTTTTCGGCATTCTCCCCCAGTTTTATATCAACTATGTCATTTATTCCTAAAATTTTCAGGAATTTCCTGGGCACAAACCGTTCGTAAACATCAAATTTCATATGTTCTCTGCACAGGTAACTGTATAATTGTATTATTTTATCCATAGGGGTTTTTGCAAGACAATTCAGGAATAGAGAATAGGCTTCTTCAAATTGACCTGAGCCATAAAGATATCTTGCTTCCTGAAAAACAGGCTCAATATTTTTTCTGACACTCAAAATATCCTGTGTATCGCAATTAAAAACTTCCCAGACAATTACGGGTTCTGTTTTTCCTGAGGGGCGGGAGTTCAGCAGATCCAGCATGTCAATTTGTCTTAATTCAAATTTTGTCGAATCAGTCAGCGAACTACGGGTTTCATTGCTAATAATTATAGAAACACCATATTGTTTTGTTAGCCCTTCAATTCTGGAAGCAAGATTCACTGCATCACCGATTACGGTTCTCCCAATTACACCTTCTTCTCCAACTGTTCCAATCCTTAAAGTTCCGGTGTCTATTCCGATGCCTATTTCAACGGGGCGATATCCATCTCCTGTTTTTCCTTCATTATATTCAACGAGTTTTTGCAGCATTTCCGTTGCCGCGTGAACAGCGTCATCACTCTTTTCAAAGAGAGCTGTGATTTTAGTGCCAATATATTTATCAACAAATCCATTGTGTTGACGTATGATTGT
The DNA here is from genome assembly GCA_015231395.1 of Desulfamplus sp. GTDB lineage: Bacteria > Desulfobacterota > Desulfobacteria > Desulfobacterales > Desulfobacteraceae > Desulfamplus. The sequence goes on from JADGBP010000157.1 coordinate 2,702, forward strand.
CCCCATTAATTTAAGATGGGAATTTAAGAAGCCGAAAGTCTCTTCCTGAGTCATATTTTCTGAATGTGCTGCAAAATCTCTAATATTGGCAAATAATATTGACATATCGGCTTGAACATTATCGCCGGAATTGATGTCAAGGATGTCATCAATTCCTAAAATTGTCAGGAACTTCTCCGGCACAAACTTTTCATAAGCCTTAACTCTTCGATATAATTCTGAAAGACGTAGAAATAACGCAATTGATACAACAAAGATATAAAAAAAAACCGCAAATGGAAGCAGAAGATCCGGGATTATATTTTGGGGGCTGTATAAAGTATGACCGATAATTATTACAAATAGAGCCAGATGACCTAAAAGAAGTAAAATAGATTCTCGATGCCCTTTATTTTTTCTATGCCCTTTGATTTTCTTTATTTCCCATATGTCTTTGTTTTTATTAAGAACTGCTATAGATTATCCAGATAAGTAAATTGGAAAGTACGCCTGTTTAAATCCAGTAATCATGGACTTTCTTCGTCAAAATACTTTTCTGGCGAATCTATATTTAAGATTAAAGAAGGAACGGTGTTACTCTCAGAGAAGCAAGAATTTATCAGAATTGAATTTGACTGGAAAGAAGTTTATTGAGTCTAACAGATTTAGTTTATAAAACACGGATCACTTCAGTGAAATATTGGTCGAAACTGGTGATCATAGCGAAGACTTGCGTGCCAATAGGGGAGGGCATGTTTAACAAAGATTTATTAGATTTATGCCAATAGTGGAAGGTACGGTAAACAAAGATTTATTAGATTTTCCTTGACTATAACGCTTTGCGTCATTATTATGTATTTCAAGATTCACTGCTTGAACTGCAATGTCTTAAAAAAAATGTCTTAAGGTGCAGTTTGACCAGATATCTGATTCAATGCAACCTGATACTTAATTTTGTTTGAAGATTTGATTTCAATCAGAATTTGATTTTCATCAAAATATAGATATCAATGATTTTTTGAATACGATGTTTGATTTGCAGTGTCTTAATTGATTGTAAACAATATGCCATATTGGCAAAAGGAGGAAATTATGTTTTTTCAGAATTATATTATAAACATGCTTGGATTGTGTGGTTTTATTCAGTTTGGGAACAGATCCTGGATTGGTATGCCTTTCAATGCCAACAATGATTTTTTTTCTGTTCATGAAGAGCATAATCATAAACAGGAAGCAACAGAGAAAGAGATAGACTTTGATTTTAACGATAAACTGCGTGTTGTGTAGGTTCAAGTTTAAGTTGAGGTTGAAGTTTTAAGTTCAAGTTTAATGTTTAGGTGTACGTTTAAGTTTAGTTAACAGCACTGGCCGGATGGAATTAATATTCCTCCGGCTTTTGTTTTTTTTATCTGTATTTGTTTTTATCTGCCTTGCGTCTTTTCTTCTATTGACATAGCAGTTCTCTTGCATGTAGGTGAAACAATTCTCTTGCATGTTAGGTGAAGAAGTTCTCTTGCATGTAGGTAAACACAAAGACAAGAACATCAAGACAAGAAAATACCATTCTTATAAAATCCACTTAAAGGTTTCATTCATGATAAAAACATTTCAGACTATCAGTCTAAGGTCAAAAATTCTCTATATTTTCAGCACTATGGTATCTGTTGCGATGATTGGCAGCACATTAACACTTTGGTACACTTATCAGATGGATAATCTTCTGGTAAATATAGTGGAAAAAAACATAGTTCTTTATAAAGCGGTAAAGGAGATGGAGCTTGCTCTTTCAAATCAGAAGGGGTTTGTAACTTACTACCTTGTAGATGGCGATGCAAAATGGTTAGAGTATCTGGGCCAGTATCGTGCTTTGTTTGATCAGAGCTATAATCAGGCAGTTTCACTGGATCTCAATGATATACAGCACTCCGTTCTTGCTGAAATTACTTCAGAATACAAAAGATATATTTTAGCAAAAGATCTTGCCATAGAAAATTACAAAATTCAGAAGTCAAAAGAAGCAGATTCATCCTATAACAGCATCAGCATATCTTCCATGCATTCGGCTCAGAGGACAGTTTTTTTTAATCTTCTGGATATGTGCAAAAATTTCAATAAAGACCTCTGGAACCAGATAAAGGAGAACGAGCAAAAACACTACGAGCGTTCTGAAAAGCTTCGCATGATGGTTTTCAGTGCTATAGTGTTTTTTATGTTTTTAGGAGCACTGTTTCTTTTTATTCTCTATATGAAAGTGCTTCAGCCCATTCGGGGGCTTGCCATTAAAACTGGTGGTTCTCCTATGGAAAGTTCAAGAAATGAGGTGGTATCATTAAGTCATTCACTTAAGGAGATGATAAAGGATTATGGAGATACCCACAATGAGCTTAAAAGAAGCAGAAAACATCTTGTACAGGCTGAAAGAATGGCAATGGTGGGCGAGCTTGCCGCTGGAGTTGCACATAGCATCAGAAACCCTTTTACATCAATCAAAATGAGACTTTTTTCTTTAAACCGTTCTTTGGATCTGTCTGATGTTCAAAATGAAGATCTTGATGTTATTGAAGATGAAATTAGCCGGATAGACAAGATTGTCCAGAATTTTCTCGATTTTGCCAGAATCCCCAAACTGAGCATTAAAACCTCTACCTTTGAGAGTGTTGTCAAGTCAGTAATAACTCTTGTTGAATATCGCCTGAAACAGCAAAATGTGGAGATATCCTATGTTGCCATGCCCGGACTGCCTCCGGTTGCAATGGATTCGGACAGAATCAGGGAAGCTCTTTTGAATCTTATTACCAACGCTTCCGAAGCGATTGAGAGCGGGGAAAACGGAAATAGACGACTGATTGTGATTTCCGAAAATATGGAGCATGACCCTGAAATTGGTGGAGAGATACTCTGTCTGAGCGTAAGGGACAACGGACCTGGTATTCCCGAGCATATTCTTGAAAAGATTCTAAAACCTTTTTTTACCACCAAAGAAGATGGGTCAGGGCTTGGATTGAGCATTGTTGACAGAATTATGAGGGAGCATGGAGGAACTCTTGCTGTGTTTTCCGAGGGAGAAGGAAAAGGGGCGGAGTTTATTTTAAAATTACCGGTAAAACGAGTTTGGGATGAAGAAAATTCTGGACAATCTTGTCTATCCGGCTAATTTCATCTTCAATAACATCAAGATCTTCATTTTGAACATCAGACAGATCCAAAGAACGGTTTAAAGAAAAAAGTCTCATTTTGATTGATGTAA
>JADGBP010000158.1 GCA_015231395.1 Desulfamplus sp.
TGTTTTGTTTTATCAAATCAGATAATGACATAGCTTTTACCCCCTTATATTATCAAGTTTTTATGGTAAAAAAAACGCCTCGAAAAAAAGATGTCTTTTCCGAGGCGTTTAAATTTCTGAAACATAAACAACTTTGCTGCAAAAAAAATATTTTGGCATTCTCAATTTTGAAGGGCAATCACAAAGGATTGCCCCTACAGTGCTCTTGCCAATTTAATTATCTGGAAAACTAAAGTATGTGTAACTACAAAAAATGTAGTTACACAAAAACAGGCTTAGAAAGTAAGTGTCAAACGGTGAAACAGAGCATATATCTCAGGATCAATTGCGGGATTAACTGTACCGCCGCTTGCACGGGTTGTCCAGTAATCACCACCATCAAGATATGCACCAATGGCTTTGTAGGTAAGATTGTCTGTAATGTTCCATGTAAATGTCAAGTCATACTCAATACCCTGATCATCATCATATCCAGGTCCTAATGGAACATCATCAGCTTTTGATATTGCACCTATGAAACCAAGGGTAATATCATCAGTAATGGCATAGTCAAGACCAGCATAGAACATCTGATAACCATCAATCATGGCAGTGGAAGCTGTGGCAAAACCAGTACCAACATGGTTACCCACACCAGCAAGAGTGCCATTCATACCATGGGAATCAGAATTGAGAATAAAGACTTTTCCCCAATCCACGCCTGGAGCAACATATCCCATAGCCTCTACATCTGTATCTTCATAATTGGCATCACCTGATGAGTGTGCAAAACCGGCTTGAACACTAATGGGAGACAAATCATAGCCACCTTCTACATAATATGCAAAACCTTCAACGTCACGCTCCACTGCTTTATATCTATCATCATATTCTAAGGTACCTGTGATATAATCAAGTTCCGCTTCAAGACGTAAGTCACCAAATTTTCCCTGAAAAAATGGGGAAAACATATATACTTTACCGTCACTGAACATTCCCCTTTCTTTCATGGTCATCAAAGAAGATGTAGCCATATCATTTGCTTTTAGCCAGTCCGCCTCGATTTTCTCACTGGCAGCCTTAGCTGCTGCTGCATACTGACCAGCCTTTGCAAGATCACCGGCAGCCTGAGCTGCAATAGCCATTTTTTGTGCTCCCTGAGCTGTCAGGGCATTAGTTGCATTTGCACTGTACCATCCACCATAGGATGCCATTCCGTCCTGAGCTCCATTGTCTGCAAGAAACTTTCTGTAAGCAGCGTTGTTTATATTGCTATCATATGACGCTTGCAGGTCATCAATGGCAAATCTCTGACCGGGATCCGGGAATTTGTTATAACTATACAATGAAGAGATAAAACCCGCAGTAATTGTCTCGTTTTTAAAAACTCCACCAATATAAAATTTATCGTTATCATCATCTATCATCGGATCAAATTCAGATACTTTTTCAGCAACGCCAAAGAGATAAATTTTACCGTCTCCAACTTCAATTGGCACTGTATATTTAATTCTGTCTGTATCGTCTTCATCATCAGCAAATGAAGTACCCCAGGTAACACCTTTCATTCTTCCAACTTCAAACAGACCAATCGGGCTGATGTATGCAAGATATGCTCTGTCAAAGTCGATGTTATCATCATCTTCGTTGTTGTCAAAAGCAGAGTCTTCTGAGCTTAAAATCTTTTCCAAAGCATCAAACCTTGTGATCAGGCTCAAATTATCGCTGACTTTGAAAGTGGTCTGAACACGAAGTCTCATCTGTCTGTAATCAACCGTGTTATCAGACTCAAGCATGTTTTGATTGGAATTCAAAATTCCTTCAACATAAAACTCTCCGCCGAACTCTGTTTCAAGAGTAGCAGATACTGGCGACATGCCAGCAACAAAAAAACACAACACCGCAAATAGTAGAACCTTTTTCATCTTTTTCCTTCTCCTTTTTCTTCTCTATGGTTTTTTAGATTAAAAACACGTGCAGGCGTTCATGATTTTAAACCCCTGCACATAAAACTGAACACATTTAGGGATTCATTATTAAAACACCTGAACATAATTATAACCAAATCAAATATGAGTAGAGTATGGTCAGCAACTGGTAGATGATCCTTAGCAACCGCAAATATCTACACATAAATTATAAGCATTTTCTCTTACACACAGGATATTGAACTTGTCAAGCGTTTTAGCATCTAAAAGCATCTAAATAATGTTATTTTTGCTGATCAATTATTTTTTCAATAAAAATAGTACTGCGCATTTTATTCATAACCATACCTGTATCTGTTACAACTGAATATATTATCTCAGGATAGCCGTCTCCATCCATATCCATAACATTGAAATCGGAAATATAACCTGCGGCAGACCTGCTCTTCCATAAGTCAACCATTGTGCCATTCTGCCATGCCATAACTTCCATCTGTCCCTGAGTAAATTTTCGGTATCCTGCCAGATATCCCCTTGCAGCATCAGAATTGCTAACAGTTATAATTTCATCAGCACCATTTTTATCAATGTCTGTAACAACCACTCGATTATTAATGTAAGTCCGCTCCTTTAACTGGTTTGTACCCTGATCCTTTTCAATAAAAAGAGCTGTGGAGCCTGATGATTGAGTATTTTTCCAATCTTTGTTACCATCATAATCTCCTATATTCAGAAATCCTGATTTGTCAAACCAGACACAATAACGGGTATTGCTGCCTATTGTATTGCTACCCATTGTATTGTTGTCCATTGATACCTGCAACGGTGCGAATCCGAATATCTCAAAATCTCCTTCAACTACCTTTTCCAACTTAGTAATGCTGTTGCCGCTTAAACCAAGAGCATAAATTGAGCCTGAAAAAATCTCGTCGTGCCCTCGTTTCTGACCAAGAAGCCGTGCTTTTCCATCAAAAGTCACCACCCTGAAATACCATTCAGCATTCTTTACAAGAAGTTCAAATTCTCTTCCATTCCACTCAAGAACATATGATTTTAAATAATTATTTTTACCAATAGATGAGATAAAAATTTCACTTCTCCCGTTTCCATTAGTATCGATAGTGTCAATAGAGATATTGCTGTTGTAATATTCCCCTTTATACTCTCCTTTTTTCACAAGTGTATTATTGGAAAAAATGAAAAACGAAAGAGTGTGATCATCAATCACAGTTATGTCTAATTTCCCATCACCATCAATATCTGCCGTTGCCATGCCCCTTATTCCCATATTTAATTTTCGGTTCATCAGAATTGATGTTCCAGAAGATGTTCCAGAAGATGACATCAGTGCAGATGCTCTTGAAGCTGGCGGTGTCAATACAGGTACTCCTGAAGATAACGGCGTCAGTGCAGCAGATCCTTTTTGTAATGATTCATTGTTTGTTTGTAATGGCGAAGAAGTGGATTGTAATGGGGAAGTCGCGGATTGTAATGGAGAAGCAGTGACTTGTAATGGAGAGGAGACCTCAGAATCTTTTTCAATACGCGTTAAAGCTTTGCCATGAATGGATTCTCTGACCTTTTCTGCTATGGCTGATGCATGATTTATAATATCTCCCATGCCTGTTCCCGCTGCATTTATATACTTCACTTGTTCCGGTCGGATAATATCCACAAGTCTTGCGTCACTGCTTACACTTTCTCCGGCAATGGTAATAGTTCCTGTAAGAATAAAATCTACCCCATTGAGTTCCGTGATTCCGGCTATTTTTCCAAGTATTGCAGAGCCGCTCGAAGAACCACTTATGTCGAGTCCATATTCAGATGGCAGACGATCCAGACATATGACTTCAGTTGTGTTATCAGCACCAATTCTGCTGCAAAGCATCTTGCCCATTCCCTTTCCAATGAAACCTACATCTTCTTTTGACATAACTTCAAAAGGGAATATAGCGACTCTTTTACTTTTAGTCCCGGTATCTGCAAAAAGTGTGTTTGAACAAAGCATTATGGTAAAAATGGATAAGATTATAATCATAGTAAATTGAGCACTAATATAAAAGTTCCCAAAACAGGATTGGACGCTGATATAAGGAGAAGTAATATTATTAATATTAGATTGCATTCTGTATTTTCTCATTAAATTTTTCTCACAAGCTTAAATTATTATTTTACCATGAAAATGCATTCTGATTTTCATGATTCGGGGTGGTCGAATTCCGACCATAAACGTTTATTAAACGACTCGCAGGTATCTGCTGGTTGTTGGTTTTGCTGATTTTTTTTGCTGAATTTCAAAATCTTTATTTTTTGCTGAATTTCAAAATCGAATCCGACACTATATAATAGAGTAGTAAAAGTCAATAACCTCTATTTAAAACAGACATAGATTTCACTCAAAAACAAATTGTTAATTCAAATTATCCCTTGCCAAATCACAAATCTATTATTAGAATGCTCCTTCAATTACCATAAATGATCGATAACTTTATGGTCAATAATCCTTTATATGTATGGTCAATGTCCCATTACCCATAAGTAAAAAATGAGTACAACTATCTGCAATAATAAGGCTTTAACAATATACCGGAGAATGTGTTGAAAAATATAAATTTACAATCAGTCTATCTTAAAAAAAGATCTTGTCTTAAAACAACAGCTTGTCTTGAAAAATCAACTCGTATTGGAAAATCAGTTTGGCTTAAAAAATTCTCTCGGATGAAAAAATCTGTCTGGGTGGCAAATGTTGTTCCAATTCTTGTTGCAGCATGTTTGATTTTAATTTCATGTTTTTTACCTGCGGCTTATGCATATGCAGAGCCTTTAAAAATTGCGATACTGCCTTTTGAAATCAATGCGGAACAAAATCTTGATTTTCTCAAAAATGGCATTCAGGACATGCTTACGTCAAGGCTTTCATACAAAAATGAGGTCAAGGTTATTGACAAAGAGATTGTACAGAGAACAGCGGGAAGTATTAAAGGTTTTACCGGAGAGAGCTTTGCTCTGCTTGTGGGCGGACAGCTTAAGGCAGATTTTGTAATAAACGGCAGTGTTACTGTTATAGGGAACAGCACCAGCATTGATTCCAAACTCATTGATGTTTCGGGCAAAAATCCACCCATATCTTTTTTCAGGCAGAGTGCTGACCCGGGTGGCGTTATTCCTGCTATTAATCAGTTTGCCACGACTATAAATGAGACTATTTTTAATAGAACTTCCAATGTGGCAGTCACAGGTACAGATTCCGATATGCCACTCAAAAATATAGGCTCTGGTATGGCAACAACGACTTCCAGCATGGTGCCAGCGGGAGGAACACAATCACAACAATCAGAGACTACCAACAACAATCAGGGAGTATCCTATTCAGGCGGTCAGGCAGATTCAGGTAGCCAGACAGAAACTCCTAATCCTGCATTTTCAGTGAACAATAATTCACAAAAGGTGGGCGACACATGGAGAAGCCAGACATTCAAGCATCTTATCAACGGCATTGCTGTTGGGGATACTGATAGAGACAATATTATAGAAACTGTATTCATATCTGACCATAATCTTTACATCTACAGATTTTCAAACAGCCGTTTCATTAAAACAGCAGAACCTGTAAAAAGCAGACTTTCAACATATATTGGCGTTGATACTGGAGATATAAATAAAAACGGGGTTGAGGAGATCTTTGTCACGAGTCTTAATCCTGACAAGAATATGCCAAACTCTTTTGTGGTTGAGTATGACGGCAATAAATATGTGAATATTGTTAAAAACAGCCCATGGTATTTCAGAGTCATTGAGACAAAAGGTGAAGGAAAAATATTGCTTGGGCAAAAACAGGCATCAAACAGACAAAATATTCATGCCTCGCCAATTTACAGAATGCGATGGGATGGAGACGGTAAAATTTATCTCTTTGGCGTTGCTGAAAAAGTATCTGAATTTGATCCGATGATAGATGATGATAACGATAAATTTTATATTGGTGGAGTTTTTAAAAACGAGACAATTACTGCGGGT
>JADGBP010000159.1 GCA_015231395.1 Desulfamplus sp.
AGGGCTTTTTTATTTTACCGGAGACTAAAACATTTCCATCTTTAATCAATTGTGTAATAAGAGAGCGAGAGTGCTCTGTGAACTTTGCAACAACCGCACAATCAAGACGGTTGCCATCAAGCTCTCTGGTAATCAAAAATTCAATTTTCACAAAACATATTTTCCCATAACATCAATGCAATGTTCAAAATTAATATCCAAAATAAAAAAACGCTTGAATCGACCTATCCACGCCCATAGGAGGTGGTTTTAAAGTTCTAATAAAAAAAACCGACAGAAGCATAATAAAAGCGACTGTCGGTTTCTATTGAGTCTGTTATTGTTCTGGCGTGTCTATAAGTTTAATACAATGTATAGTTACCATGTATAGTTATGAAAAAAGATTCTCTATTTCGGTAATCATATCTTTTTCATTTATAGACTTTGCTGTTGAAAGTTCCTGCACCAGAAGACTCTGGGCTGTATCCAGAAGTTTTCGCTCTCCAAAAGACAAGTCTTTCTCAAGCTTTAGGTGGAACAGATCCCTGAATACCTCAGCTACATCATATATGGAACCAGTTTTAATTTTATCCATATATTCCCGATATCTGCGGTTCCAGGTTTGATTATCTGCTCCCTGAGCCTTTTTTTGCATGATTTTGTAAACTTGGGGAATCTCAGTTTCAGGTATAAGATCTCTAAGCCCCACAGATTCAACATTAGAAGTAGGAATCATGATTACCATTCCATTTTCAATGATTTTCATCATATAAAAATTCATATTTTCTCCATTGATCTCTTTACATTCAATGGATTCGATACATCCTACACCATGTGCAGGATAAACAGCCAAATCTCCTTTATTGAATTTTTTTTTCCCGGGTCCACGTACAACTGCCATTAGACTCTCCCCCTATTTGTAAGCACTGCTATCTTGTTAGATTCTTAAACAAACAATACTGCCATCATTAAATAATATAGCATAACCTCATATAATTATCAATCTAAACCACAGGGTAATTAGCAATCAAGAGGATATTTTTTTTTAAACTTAATAAAATCAGTGGGTTAAACTGGATTGTAAATCATGATAGTAAACATTTTATCGTGAAAATACATTCGCTTTTCATGATCCGGGGTGACCAGAATCCAATCCGGTCATGGACGTTTACCGTGAAAACACATTTTTGCTTTCATTCTCCGGGGTGACCAGAATCCAATTCGGTCATGGACGTTTACCGTGAAAACACATTTGCTTTTCAGGATCGGGGTTGGTAAAAACTCTGCCATGAGCGTTTACCATACAATACCTAAAATTAGAAAATCTTATGTGCTTTGGCACTTTAAAATTTTGGATTCATTGCTGGTTTAAAATTCTTCTTGACTTTATTTAAACAGATAAGTAAATATTACTCACCACGGTAAGTGATATTTACTCACTGCAAAAATTATTCGCTGCAAAAAAATATAAAGACTGCCTGTAAACGTGAGAAAAGATGGTAGCCACTTATCAAAAGATTAAAAGGAACATGACATGCAATCTGAAGAGAAAAAAGCTTCACCACCCGGACGGACAAAAATCATGAATTCCCTTTCGGAGCTTATTAGGGAAAAAGATTTTCACTCCATTACCACGGCTGAAATTGCTTCCACTGCAGGGGTGACAGAAGGGTTGATATACAAATATTTCAAGGACAAAAAAGATCTTTTATATCAGGTGCTCAATGAACATTTTCAGACCTTCCATGACCAAATTGTATTAAAAATAGAATCTCGGAAATCAAGCATTGAGAAACTTTCAATTATCATAAGAACCACCCTGAAAAGCTATGCGGCAAATCGGGTATTTGCAAAAATTCTTCTTCTTGAGGTGCGCAACTCCCCCAACTACTTTGAAAGCGATGCCTACGACATGGTAAAAATATACTCTCGTACTATTCTTGAGATTATTCATCAGGGCATAGCCGTCGGAGAAATAAGAGAGGAGACCAACCCCCATGCCCTGCGTCAGGTGATACTTGGGTCAATCGAACACGCCTGTTTGGGAGAGGTTATTTTTGGTAAAACGATAGATACAGACCAAGTTTCAGAACATATCTGTAACATTATATTTAGAGGAGTTCAAAAATAAAATGAATACTACCAAACACCCTGATCAGACCCTTTGTGAAGATGACGCCAAAAATATTCTAAAGCAATATGGTATTCCGGTGGTCAGTGAAATCAGAGTATCAAACTGTGAACAGGCTGTCAGTGCAGCTTTAAATCTTGGATTTCCTGTTGTAGTCAAGGGCGTTGGCAGCAAATTTGCCCATAAAAGTGAAGTGGGGCTTGTTCACATCGCCATCTCAGACACTGACTCTCTCAATAAAGCTGTGGCAGCCATAACTGCAACAGGAGGAAAAGATCTTGAGGGAATTCTTGTTCAATCCATGATTTCGGGTAAAAGAGAGCTTGTTGCCGGAATGTTCAGAGACCCCCAGTACGGACCTGTTATAATGTTTGGTCTGGGCGGAATATTTACCGAGGCTCTGCACGATGTCTCTTTCAGACTTGCTCCTCTGACAGATTGGGATATGGAAGAGATGATGAACGAGATCTCTGCAAAAGCCATGTTTGGTAATTTTCGGGGCGAAAAGGCAATTGACAAAAATCAGATAAAAGCAGTTCTTTCCGGACTTTCAAACCTTGCCATCAATGATCCGTCAATCAAAGAGATTGATATAAATCCCCTTATTGCAACGGCAGACGGAAAACTTGTGGCAGTTGATGCCCTTATCATCAAAGGCGAATCTACCATAAGTTTAAACACAAGACCTCATGTTGACAAATTGCAACTCGCTGCTCTGTTCTATCCCAAAACAGTGGCATTTGTAGGTGCTTCAGGCTCTTTTGGCAAATGGGGACACATGCTGCTGACAAATGCTCTGAGCGGGAATTTCAAGGGGAAGATTTATCTTGTGAATCCAAAGGGTGGTCAAATCCTGGGCAAGCCTGTTTACTCCTCTATCAACGATATTAAAGATGATATAGATCTTGCCGTGGTTACACTTCCTGCTCATATGATTATGGAGTTGATTCCCCAGCTTAAAGCTAAAAATACAAAAGGTATTCTTCTTATCACATCGGGTTTCGCAGAGACAGGTGAAGAGGGAATCAAACTTGAACGGGAAGTTGTGGCAAAAGCTGTTGAATGCGGAATTATTATTCTTGGGCCCAATACAATGGGTATTTGTAATCCTCACAATGATTTTGCATGCAGTGCCGCACATTCTCATCCTTTGCCAGGCTCAACTGCTCTGATATGTCAATCCGGCAATATGGGCACTCAGCTTTTAGCATTTGCGGAACAGCAGGGTATTGGTATCAGGGCATTTTCAGGCTCAGGTAACGAGGCAATGGTAACAATTGAAGATTATATGGAGCTTTTTGAAGTTGACGAGAAGACAAGGTCGGTAGTCCTCTACATTGAGAGTGTGAAAGATGGCAGGAGATTTTTTGAAAGTGCCAGAAGAGTGTCGGAGAAAAAACCGGTTATTGTGCTTAGCGGAGGAAGAACTGCAATTGGTGGCAAAGCTGCAGCAAGCCACACCGGTGCTCTGGCTTCAAATGCAAAGGTAACTGCTTCGGCGTTCAGGCAGGCAGGCATCATTGAGGTTGGGCAGTCAATGGAGCTTCTTGATTTGTCGGCGGTTTTTTCCTCCATGCCTCTGCCCCGTGGCAACAGGGTGGCAATCATGACTCTTGGAGGCGGGTGGGGTGTTGTAACAGCGGATCTATGTTCTGAATACAATCTTGAAGTGCCGATCCTTTCACCTGAAATAATAGAGACTCTTAATCCTCTGCTTCCAGCTTACTGGAGCCATGCAAACCCTGTGGATATTGTAGGCGAGGGCAATCCGGATATTCCTAAGATCGCAATTGAAGAGCTTTTGAAATGGGATGGATGTGATGCTGTGATTCATCTTGGAATTCATGGCAAGCGGATTTTTGTGGAAAAGATGGTTGCCTCAATTATAAAGGTTGATCCAGCTCATTCCAAAGAGAGCCTTGATCCATTGAATACAATGTTGATGGCGTATGAAAATGATTATGTCTCTCATGTGATCAAACTTACTGAAAAATATAACAAACCTGTTTTAGGTGTAAGTCTTTTAACTGATCATAAAAGCAAAACACTTTATCGTGAAGAAGGATGTAAATACAATGGTATCTTTTTTCCTTCGCCTGAACGGGCAGTTAAAGCCCTTTCCGGTATGTGTCGATACAGCCGGTGGCTTAATTGTCAATTGCCACTTGCAAATTGTCCACCTTCATGAAACCCCATGATATGAAAAATAAGAATGTAACTATTAAGAAAACTTCATTTTGGCTTTCACCTCGCAGGTGAAGTAGCAAATATGTTTTTCCCAATGATTTCAAGATACATCAAAAAGCGTGTCACTGATTCAGGTAGTAATTTATGCAGATTTTATGCAACGGATTCAGGTTTCTATTAAAAAATCAAGACTGACGCAAGAAATCCTTTAAAATTTTCTCTCTTGCCTCACCAGCAACATAGAGCGAGCCTGCGATGCAGATACACTCTTGTTCTTGTTCTGATATGTTATGGTTCTGTTCTGATGCCCCATGGCTCTGCTCTGATAGTTCATGATTCTGTTCCGATGTTTCATGAGTGTATGTCGATGCCACATGAATCTGTTCCGATATTCCATGACTCTGTTCCGATGCCTTGTGAATTTGTTCTAATGCCCCATTAATGGCATATTCAACGGCTTCTGCAACATTTTCAATAATTATGACTTGAGCGGGGGTGACAGTTACTGCAAAATCTCTGAGAATCTGAGGGTCAAGACTTCTGTCAATCCTTGCTTTTGTAAAAATAATACGGTCAGCCGCAGGGAGCAGATAGGTCAGCATCTCTTTGTAGGGCTTATCGTCAAGAATGCCAATTATCATTGTAAGTCTTTGGTTAAACATAAGCCCTTGGTTAAAATATTTTTCTTTCTGACCAACAGAACCATGCTCATAAATCTTCTGTCCATGATTCTGTATAAGATATTTACCCAAATTTTCCGCTGCATCAAGGTTATGGGCACCATCAATGAGAACTAAAGGCTTGTGCATGATATATTCAAGACGACCGGGCCATGTTGTTGCTAAAAGACCTTTTCTTATGCTCTCTTCAGTCAATCTACGGTTTTCAGTTAGCTCACTGTTTTCGGATAGGTCACTGTTTTCAGTTAGTTCACTTTTTCCAATCAGATTGCTGTTTCCAGTCGGGCTAACGTTGCCGATATTTTGTTTCATCAGAAGTTCACATGTGGCAAGAGCAAGGGTAGCATTTTGAATCTGATGGTGTCCTGGTAGCCTGATTTTCATATTGTTCCAAGTAACATCTATTCCTCTGTAGGTAAAATCAGTTTCCAGTCTCTGAAATTTTGATTTATTGGGCTCTGATTCATGGAGTTCTGATTCATGGAGTTCTGATTCATTTGTTTGTAAAGTGCTGATTTCTGACTTAGAGATTGTATATTCTGGATTGCCTATTGCTAAAAATTCTTTGCCATATTGATAAACAGGAGCTTCTTTTTGTCTTGCAATATCATTTAGCACAGCAATAGCAGATGCCTGAGTTACACCGGTCACAAGAGGAGTATGAGATTTGATGATTCCCCCCTTTTCTGCAGCAATCTGCTCAAGAGTATCCCCAAGATATTCGGTGTGTTCAATTGAAAGATTGGAGATAACAGTCACATTCGGACTCAACACGTTGGTTGCATCTAATCTGCCCCCCATTCCTGTTTCAATGACTGCCCAAGCCATCTGTTTTGAACATAGAAGGTTTCCGCACGGTTTGCCTCTTCGTAAATTGATTCTCTGGCCTGTTTTTTTGTTCCCACAAAAAGTACACTTTTGCCCTGAGAAGCTACATCTACAACAA
>JADGBP010000015.1 GCA_015231395.1 Desulfamplus sp.
AAGACCTTATGGACAAAAACGAAATAAGCCAAATTATCCATGATGCACATGAAAGAATGGCTCCAAGCTACGGAGACTTGGATATTTACGGTCAAATACCAGAAAAGAACTTATCTCACTGGAACTATAATCAAAATGTAAAACAACCTATTGAGCATATTTTAAAGCAATATTTGCGTTATAAATCTTTTTCTATGCTGGATGCAGGTTGTGGTAATGGACAATTATTTCATATATATGCATCAATGGGTGCAAAGGTTATTTGTGGCATAGATTTTGGCATTCAGATGCTTTTGGAAGCTCGCAAACGTGCAGATATAAATAAAATTTCCTTTTCTCCTATAAATGGAAAACTTGAAGACCTTCCATTTAATAATGATTCGTTTCAATTGATTAATCTTTATGGCGTTTTGGAACACCTTCCTGACCCACTCAAAGTACTGAAAGAACTCGAACGTATTGTTGTTCCCGGCGGAATATTGATTTTCAGTGTTCCCCGAAAAGGAAGTCTTGCATGGCTGACTTATTCCTTATTTTGTTCTTCACTTCAAAGCTTTGTTATGAATGAAACTCTGTTAGAAAAAATAAAATCTAATCGAAAAATGAAACTTTATCGTTTCTATTCAAAAATGGAAATTATAAATTTGATCGGCTCACTAAAGAAAATGACCCTGTTGACTCGAGTTCCAGTAGCACATGGGGGAGTAGTTGGTTTCCCATCAATTATATTAAAGTCTTTGATTCATATTCATCATGGAAAATATAATTATATAGATAGTTGGAATCGCTTTGCAGGTCATATAAAATTAATTCCAGCAGGAGAGTATATTGTTCTTAGAAAAAATCACTGATATTCTCAAAATTAGAATTGATGGGATTGAAATTCCTATATAAAAACATATTAAAATTATTAAGGATTATATTATGCAAGAACTACAAAAACTGTATGACAGAATCATCCAGCGGGCAAATATCAATTTAAGAGAGCTGGAATTTGATGTAAATCCATATGTTCAAAATCTTATACCTTTTGAACAGATGATTAAATTCTATGCTTTTTTTGGTATCTCTCCGCATCACCCTTTAAACTTTCAATTTAAAAACTCCAACCTTGCTGGCAGCTATTTTTTAGGACAGTGTAAAGTGACAAATTCCCTTTTATACAAAAGCGATATCAGGGGAGATGAGCTTAAGAAAGAAGGGGATCTTTTTCAGTATCATGATTTTGAGATTCCTGTAAGCAGAGACGAAAAAATAGACATCAAGGACAGTTTTCTAATCAAGACCCTTGTTCACAACTATTCTCACGATCCTGAGACACTTGAAGATTTTTTCATCAAAAATACAGTGGCTGCCAATTATGCCAACATTCATGGTGCACCGTCAGACGGCTCTTTTGTTGGTTCTTTTGCCACAGTCGATATAACAACGATGAGAGATTGTGTAATCGGTAATTTCTCCTATGTTCAGGCAGGTGAAATATATCATCTCAATATTGCTCCCGGAACCGTCTGGGTCAGAAATCCCGATGAATTTAACTTCATGTACCAGCATCCCCGCCAAGAGCTCAATGAGTATATCTATTTCAACGCAGGCGTTCCTCCCCGCGGCGTTTTCATAGATTTTGTCGAGGACAGAAAAGAGGCTTTTCAGAGAGTATTTGATGTAGTCAATATTGAGCACTCAACCCCTGTGCCAAACAATGCGTCATTAGACCGCTACGCTGTCAACAAGCCTCCGACACATATTGGCGAAAATGTTCTGGTTTCCCAACGGGCGTATCTTCAGAATGCATGGCTTGGGAAAGGGGCAAATGCACAAGAAAACTGCTACATTATCAACTCCAGACTGGAAGGTTTCAATGTCACTGCACATGGTGCTAAAATCATAGGTGCGGATTTAGGAACCAATGTTTTTGTTGGTTTCAACAGTTTTCTGCGGGGAGCTGCGGGAAAGGGACTTACCATTGGAAAAGATTCCATTATCATGCCACATACAATCATTGATATTCGTGTGCCGCTTGATATTCCCGAAGGGCACTTAGTTTGGGGCATGATAAAATGCAAAGAAGATCTTGATCGGCATAGCATTCCAATTGAAGATTTTTCAAAAATAAACTCCAGCCTTACAATGGGCAGTATGTTTTTTGAAGGAAACGGAGGAAGTTTTATTGGTGCTTTTCGGGATAGAATCCATCACATTTTAGAGGCAAATGGTGCTTTCTTCAATGGTAGTGAAAAAAAAGGACATGCCCAGAAAAATCAGTATATCTCATTCAACACTCTTCAGCCTTACCCTGAAGGTAAAAATAAAGGGCTTTATCCTACAATTATCATAAAGCCGTAAGTCAATGACGCGAATCTGTATCCAATGTACAGTAATGAGAGAAATTATAAAATGAAGCTAAATATAGTAATTGAGAAGGATCAATATGGATATTACGCTTTTTGCCCTGAATTGAAAGGGTGTCATACTCAGGGCGATTCCATTGAGCAAGCATTGGAAAATATAAAAGAGGCTGCGGAACTTTATTTGGAAACTTTATCTCCAGATGAGATAGAATATTGTTTAAGCAAAGAAATATTCACAACATCTTTAGAGGTAAAAGTTGCCTAAGTTACCAAGACTAACTGCTGACGATGCTGAAAAGATATTGTTTAAGGCGGGTTTTGAATATGTAAGAAGCAAAGGTAGTCATCGAATATACCAGAACGATAACGAAAGATTTGTTCTTCCATTTCACAAAGGGAAAATATTACATCCCAAAATCACCAAGACACTTATTGAACTTACAGACGGAAACTTATGAAAGGCTTTATAATTTTATGAAAGGCTTTGTAATTGCCGGAACTGGCAGCGGATCGGGGAAAACCACTCTTTGTCTTGGTATTCTTGCGTATCTCTCAAAGCTCGGATATAAGGTCGCACCATTCAAGGTGGGGCCTGATTTCATTGACCCCGGACATCACACTGCACTGACAGGAAGAGTCAGCCGCAATCTTGATTCATGGATGCTTTCAAGAGAAACCAATGAAAATATTTTTGCCAAAGGGTGTATTGGTGCAGCCAAGGCAAGTGTTGAAGTGGTTAATGCAAGTCTTAAAGCACAGAATCCAAGTCTTAAAGCACAGAATCCAAGTCTTCAAACAAATAATGCAAGTTTTGAATTGAATAGCGTAAAATTTGAAGCAAACAATGCAAGCCTTGAAGAGAATAATGTAAGACTTAAAGACAATAAGGCACAAACCCAAAATATGGTTGTCGCTGTGGTTGAAGGTGCCATGGGTCTGTTTGATGGATACAGTGGTACATCAGAGGCAGGTTCAACAGCACAGATGGCTAAATGGCTGGGTCTGCCCGTAATTTTGATTGTTGATGCAAGAAGTATGGCCAGAAGTGCGGCAGCAATTGTTCAAGGGTTTGAAAATTTTGACCCTGAAATTGATTTTGCAGGTGTGATATTCAGCAAAACCGGAAGTGAGCGTCATTATGCTTATCTTAAAGAGGCGGTGGAAGCAAACTGCCGTATGAAATGTATAGGGCATCTGCCAGAAAATCCTGATATTGCAATGCCGGAACGTCATCTGGGGCTTGTTACTTCAGATGAACACAAGCTCTCTTCAAATATCATTGAACAACTTGTAGAGATGCTCGTGCTCAACACTTCGATTCGAGAAATGGTTGAATCTTTGCCTGAATATAAAAATCCATCTATAAGTTTACCACAAACAGTTCATTCTCAAAATATCTGTATCGCAGTTGCACGAGATAAAGCGTTCTGCTTTTATTATCAGGAAAATATAGAAGCACTCCAAAGAGGCGGGGCAAAGATTGTTGAGTTTTCACCCATTACATCACCCTCTCTGCCAACCGATATTCATGGCATCTATTTTGGAGGTGGTTATCCTGAACTTTTTGCCTTAGAGCTTTCCAACAACAAATTTCTGATGAATGAAATAAGAGAGAAGAGTTTAGCGGGGATGCCAATTTATGGTGAATGCGGTGGATTCATGTATCTTTGTTCGGATATCACAGTTTTAGGCAATAACAATACTGCTGATACCCATATTGATGCTAATGATATTACTGCTGCTGATACTGATAAAAGCAAGCATATCATAAATAACCGTTATCCCATGGTCGGCTGTTTTCCTTTCTCCGTTGTGATGTCAAAAAAAATGAGAGCTCTTGGATATCGCCAGATAACCTTAAAAGAGGATACTCTTATTGGAAAAAAAGGCGATGTTTTAAGGGGGCATGAATTTCACTATTCATCTATTGAAGATTTGTGCCAGGAAACAGTGGATGAGTCAAAACAAGCATCTAAATATAAGTCAAAACAAACGTGTGAGTCAAAACAGATATGTGAGTCAAAAAGGTTATATAAGCCAAAAGAGTTCCGTGAGTTAAAAAAGATCTATGAGACTTCCGGTAGAGATGGACAGGAGATATCTCTTGATGGATATCAGATACATAATACCCTTGGAAGTTATCTTCATGTCCATTTTGAAAGCATGAAAGGCACGGCCGCGGCTTTTGTAGATGCCTGTCACTCATTTGCCTTAAATCAAAATTTTTAAATCCTCAAGGAAAATCATCATGAATTTACAAGAAATCACTCTCAACGTTGAAGGTATGAGCTGCTCACACTGTTCTGGTACGGTTCAAAAAGCTTTGGAAAGCATTAATGGACTCTCTGACATAAAAGTTGATCTTGAAGGAAAGAAAGCAATCTTCAAAACAGGCGATCAATCCAAAATTGATCAGGCAAAGGATGCCATTATTAAAGCTGGCTTCAATGTTGTACTTTAATGGTTGATGGTAATCATTCACTCACTCTTCTCCAATATAAAAGAGATGGTGAGTGAACAGTTATTTTTTTACAATCCTTACAGTTATTTTTTTTACAATCCGTATTTCTTAAGTTTCTGGTTTAGTCCGCTTTTCCCAATTCCCAGTATCTCCGCTGCCTTGGTCTGAATATTACCTGCCTGTGCCATTGCTTTTTGAAGCATCCGTTTCTCCACAGCAGCAAGAGTTTCATTTAAACCGGCGTTTTCAGGAATTCCTTCCAGGTTCAACTGCGAACTAATACCCTTGCGAATCTGTGGCGGAAGATCCGCAGGGGTAATCTGGCTGCCGGTGGAGAGAATAACTGCACGTTCAATTAAATTTTCCAATTCCCTGACATTACCTGGCCATGTATAGTCAAAAAGCATCCGTGCCGCCTCCGGACTTACTCCTTCTAATGGTACCGGAGATTGTGAAATATCAGAAGATTTTGATATGTTTATGGATTGTCTTTCATGGGCATATTTTTGAATAAAATGATTGATCAAAAGAGGGATATCTCCCTTTCGATCCCTTAATGCCGGCATAACAGCCTTGACAACATTAAGTCTGTAGTAAAGATCTTCTCTAAATCTACCTTTTTTGACCTCTTCCTCAAGATTTCTGTTAGTTGCTGCAATCAGACGAAAATCAACCTTTACAGACACTGTACCACCCACCCGCTCAATGTTTCTTTCCTGAAGAACTCTTAGTAGTTTTACCTGAATGTTCATGGGAAGCTCCCCCACTTCATCAAGAAAAAGAGAACCTTGATCAGCCAGCTCGAAACGTCCCTTTTTCATGAATGCTGCACCTGTAAACGCACCTTTTTCATGTCCGAATAGCTCGCTTTCAAGAAGGCTTTCAGCAAAAGCTGAGCAGTTTACAGATATAAGGGCGTTGTTTTTCCTGGGACTGTTATAATGAATTGATTTTGCCGCAAGCTCCTTGCCAGTACCGCTTTCTCCTTCAATCAGAATATTGGCTCCAGTGGGTGAAACTTTTCTGATGATACTGTAAAGTTCCTGCATGGGCTGGCTTTTTCCGATAATATTACAAAAATTGTAATGAGTGCTGACGGCTTCCCTGAGAATAGAATTTTCTTTAACAATATCATGAATTGATATGGCTTTATTTATGTGTGCAACCAGAGTCTCATTATCAAAGGGTTTCAGTATATAGGTGTAAGCACCTTTCTGCATGGCTTCAACTGCACGTTCCACGCTGCCATGAGCAGTCATGACAATAACCGGCATATCAGGAGAGAGCTCCTTGATCTGTGCTAAAAGCTCAATACCGTCCATGCCGGGCATCATGACATCGGTCAATACAAGATCAATATGTTTAGATTTTATTATTTCAAGAGATTCAAGAGCACTGGATGCAGTTATTGGCGTAAACCCCTCCTCTTTTATTACTTCACCAAGTATTTTGGGATAATTTTTCTCGTCATCAACAATTAAAATGGTTTTCATTATCAAAATTTCCTTTCATTTGATGGAAGGGTTATTTTTACAGTAACGCCTTCGGAATCTCTGTTGTATATGTCAATAGTGCCATGATGAGATTCAATAATGTTTTTTACAATACCCATACCCAAACCAGTGCCCATATCTTTTGTAGTAAAAAATGGGTTCCATATTTTTTTAAGACTCTCTTCAAGAATACCCTTTCCTTGGTCATGAAAAAAAATGATAATCTGGTGATCTTCAGACAACAGGACAATTGTTATTTTTCCTCCTCGGGACATTGCCTGAAATGCATTAAGAATAATATTGAGGAATGCCTGATACAATTTTTCTGAATCTGCCATTGTCTCCGGAATGGGTTTAGCAAACTGTCTCTCTACAATAAAGTCATTTTCCTGTATCTGCTGGGATAGATACAAAATATTTTTTTCAATTATCTCATCAATGCGACAGGGTTTTAGTATAGGATTCATGGGTTTGGCAAAATCGAGAAAATCCTTGATAATATTACTGAGTCTTATGGATTCTTCCAAAATAATATTAATGATGGTAGTGGACTGACCAGCTTTTGCCATTTTCTTTTTCAGCAGCTCTGCAGAACTCCTTATGATACCAAGTGGATTGCGGATTTCGTGGGAAATTCCTGCTGTCATCTCTCCGATTGACGATAGATGTTCCGCTCTCTGGAGTTTTTCTTCAAGCCGCAACCTTTCCATAGCTCTTGCTTCAATAATCATTTCCCCCCGTCTCACCATTAAAACAAGTATGAAAAACAATACGGCCATAACTCCAAAACAGGTTGCCACGGTAAGTAATTGCAGTCTGAATATTTTATGATAATCATCTGAGATGTCTTGAATAATTTCAACTACTCCAAGTACAGGTCCTGAAACGGAAGAAAGAGGTTTCTCAGCTCTTAGTGGAGAGAAGGTCACTATTTTTGTCTGATGAGGTATTCCAAGAAGCAATTGAAAAAAATTTCCATTTTCAATCAACCGTGAATTGGCTTGATTTTTAATCGCCATTGCATAACCAGCACCTCCGATATCCTTTAACCCCTTTTTTTTATCATCAAAACTGTATGCTATAGTATTTTTCATATCATAAATATTGACCATCTCAACATTAAAACCATGCAATGTAGTTTTGATCACACGATCCATTCTCTCATACTGAGCCTCCTCTCTCAATTTGATTTTTCCATATTTTAATACCGCCGGAATGATAAACTGGAGAAAAACCTGATGGTTAAGATTGGCTACAAGAAGATGGGCGTAATCCTCACTTTTTTCCTGCAGGATGTTTCTAACCCAATGGGCATTCATAACAGAGATAACAATGGTTGCGGCAAACATAACCATTAAAGCAGAGAAGGTGAAAAACTTTACAAGCCGAAACGGTTTTTGTTCTTTAAAATCATTATGGTTCATCGTCATAATTTTTATTTTTTTATTTGCTTTTGTTGATTATTTTTATTAATAGAGTGATTGTAAAAAAAAAATAGAAATTGTATTATAATATTAACTTAATAGAACAATAGCCTTCTCCTTCCATAATGAAATAAAGACAACTTGTTGTTGCGAGTTGACAAGATTATAGTAAGAAGTACTCTGCTTATCAATTAAAAATAGTTTTATCCGAATAAATAGTTCTGTACAAATACTAAACAAGATCATCAAAGCGGCTTATGTTCAATTTAAAGTTCATGACCGTAATCCGGTCACCATTCAAGATGAAAAAAATGTGTTTTCACTGTAAAGATAAAAGGCACTGTAATCAATTATGATATTTAATAAAAAAAACCATTTGGTCGGACTTGATATCGGCACGTCTTATATTAAAGTGGCTGAAGTTGAGAACAGTAATAAAGGTCCAGTTTTTAATAAATTTGGTATCACATCCATTCCTCCAGGTTTAATTGAAGATGGTCAAATTATTGAAATGGATGAACTTGCCCAGGCTATACGGACACTTTTTAAAACCCAGAATATCAAATCAAAGAATATCGCTATTTCAACGGGCGGCTCTTCTGTTGTTGTAAAAACCATTACTATGCCATCTTCATCTTCTACATCTGAACAGACCCTCCTTGAATCCATACGCTTTGAAGCAGAACAATATATCCCATATGACATTGATGATATGAATGTCGATTTTCAAATCATTGGTGATAATGAGGGTAATCCCGATCAGATGAATGTTCTGTTAGTGGCAGTCAAAAAAGATCTTGTAGCTTCATACATCGAATTAACGGATCAAGCAGGTTTAAATGCCCAGGTTATTGATGTTGACAGTTTTGCACTTCAAAATATTTTTGAAGCTGCTTCCAATGGTCGTGACACCGGAATTACCATGCTCATTGACGTTGGAACACATAAAACATCCTTGAATATTATCAAAAAAAACAACTCTTTGATGATGCGTGATTCATCTTCAGGAATTGGTCAGATATGGGAAGAGATTGCATCTGATATGAATTGCAGCATTGAAGATGCAATCAAAATATTTTCAGGTATTGACAAAGAGTCAATGACTGCTGACGCTCTTGATGAGATGTGTCAAAATTTTGCACAATCTTGGTCTATGGAGATTCAAAATATTGTAAAAACATTTCAGGCAAAATCCACTCATGGAAAAATTGATAAGGTTTTTGTCACTGGAGGAGGTTCCTTAGTCAAAGGATTTGTCAATTTTCTTTCGGAAGGACTTTCAGTACCAACATCTGTATTTAATCCATTTGAAGGAGTAATTGTCAATTCCAAAAAAATTTCTGAATCTTTTATTAACCAGAGTGCTCCTTTTGCTTCAATTGCTCTGGGACTCGCATTAAGAAAATTGGATGATAAATGATACGAATTAATTTACTGCCATTCAGGGCAGCACGAGCAAAAGAAAATATTAGAAAACAGGTGTCAATTTTTTTGTTACTGCTTGTTTTTATCTCACTTGCCATGACATATATTACAACATTTGTGAACAAAAAAATAGAAAGTCTTAAATCAGATATTGCCCAGATCGAAGTACAGATAAAAAGTTATAAAGCTAAGGCTGATGAAGTAGCGAAAATTGAAAAAGCTCTTGCCATACTGGAACAGAAACTAAATGTTGTTCGCGGTCTTAATGCAATGCGTAAAGAGCCTGTTATCCTGCTTGAGGCTATGACACGCCTTCTGGTTCCTGAACAGATGTGGATTACCTATCTTCAGATTTCAGATGCCAATGTTGTGTTGAGAGGTGTCTCATTTGACAACAGAACTGTGGCGGATTTTATGACAAACCTTGAGAAATCGCCTTTGTTTAAAAGTGTTGATTTACAGACACTTCAAATGCAGTCTATGCAGGGTGTAACGGTAAAAAGTTTTGCACTGACGGCTAACAAGGCTCCTCATGAAAATAAAAATAAAGAGGATAATAAAGAAAATGCACAAAAAAAGCAGAGTAAGAAAAAATGAAAAAAGATAAGGGCAAAGATAAGGAAGAGAAAAAAACTTTCGGAGAAAACATAAAAGAGAAGACAGCCCCTTTTTTTGAAAAGGTAGGTACATTATCCAGGCTTCATAGAGTTATTATCTGTATTGTAACGATAGCTATCATGGGAGGCGGATATTACTATTTTGTTTTAATGCCTAAGATCGATGAAATAACTACTCTTGAAAAGAATCATAATAAACTTAGTCTTGATCTTGAGAAATATAAAAAAAAGGCGATGATGCTGGAAGAATTCAGAAAGAAACAACGAGATAAAGAGAATGAATTTTATAAAGCTCTTGCTGAACTGCCCGATGCAAAGGAAATCCCTTCTCTTTTGACAGCCGTCTCACAATCAGGCAATGAATCAGGGCTTGAATTTCTTCTGTTTAAGCCTGAAGCTGAGCAAACTAAAGATTTCTATGCTGAAATACCCGTTTCTATTAATGTTCGGGGAGGATATCATCAGATTGCCCAGTTTTTTGACAGAGTTTCTCAACTATCACGTATTGTAAATATCAGAAATATTGTTATTAATTATGCCCAGGGTCAGGGAAATCTGACAGCGTCATGCAGAGCTATTACATACAGATTTATTGAAAAGTTTGAAACAGACAAAGTGGAAGTAGAAAAGGGTAGTAAAAAGAAGGGAAGGGGGAAGAAATAAATGATCTATTTCAAAAGAATAAAATCAATATATATTCTTATACCTCTGTTTTTGATGGTGATAACTTCCTGTGAAAATAAGGCAACGGATGAGACTCCGCAGATTGTTCAGGAAGTAATTACTATGAAAATAGCACCTATGGCACAGCAATCTCCCCTGACTACAACTACATTGGAAGATAATCAGAATTCGCCTGTAAAGGTTCAGGAATCGGCAAGTAGCACAGCATCTCCAGTTGCATCAGGAGAACAAATTACTACAGTATCGCCGGAGGTATCAGCATCAGGAGAACAAATTAATACGGTGCCACCTGTATCAGTATCAGGGGGACAGGTTACTACAGTATTACCGAGTGTATCAGGAGAGCAAACCGAATCTTCATCAAAAACAGAAGTTTTATCTCAGCCAGAAATTATATTTGATACAAAGAGTACTTCAAAACAAGAAATTGTACTCCAAACTCCTGCTGAATCTGAAAAAATCCCTGAAATCAGCCTCTCAAAACCCTCCCTCCTTCCTGATGATGCTTCTGGCACAGCAGCTTCTGTCTCTATCAAAGGAGATATTGTCCCTGCCAAAGGTGATGTCGCATCTATTGCAGATACAGAAAACGCCCCCACTTCTGATAAAAATTTAGCTGAGAATTCTGTAAGTTTAGATGCAGCATCTGGAAATGTAGCCGGAAGTTCTGAAAACAAAACTCTTTTACCTGCTGAAGCTCTTTTACCTGCTGGAGATATTCAGGGTCAAATGAACGAAGAG
Source organism: Desulfamplus sp. (assembly GCA_015231395.1). Classification (GTDB taxonomy): domain Bacteria; phylum Desulfobacterota; class Desulfobacteria; order Desulfobacterales; family Desulfobacteraceae; genus Desulfamplus. The sequence continues at coordinate 11,197 of JADGBP010000015.1, forward strand.
AAACTCTTTTATATTGCAAAAGGCAAAACTGATCCATTTGAGCCCTTGATAAAAGAAAAAGTTCCTGTTGAGCAAATTCAGGAAACGATTACTGAGGATGTTCCGAAACGGATTTTGACCCCTCTTGAAAAACTTGATTTCGGTCAGATGAAGCTTGTTGCCATATTGAACAGAGAGTCAGAAAGCGTTGCCATGGTTCAGGAAAGCACTGGAAAAGGTTATATAGTTAATATTGGAACTTATATGGGTCGTGATTCAGGACAGGTCATAAGTATAGAAAAGGATAAATTAGTAATACAGGAAAAGGTGAAAGATTATAAAGGAAACGTTGTTGATCGTTTTCAGGAGTTAAAACTGAACAAGTTAGATGATAAGGGTTAATATATGTCTCATTTATTATTCTCCGAATTTAAAATTGCGTGTAGGTTGGCATGTTTTGCGTGGTGTCTGCTTTTTCTTGCAGGATGCATCACCTCTGCTCAGTTGGGTCAGAACTCTGCAGATAAAGGTCAAATTTCTCCAAATCAGATTCATCTTAAATCTATTGATCTCAAGGTCAATTCAGAGACAATAGATGTGTTGATCAAGGGGAGCGGTAAAATGAAATATTCTGCTGTAAAGCAGGATTTTCCTTTAGGTGTCATGGTTTATCTGCATGACACAGTTATTGAGGACAAATTCACTCAACCATCTATTCCTGGTGGTATTAGTATATCCTCTTTATCTGCATCTTATGCTGACAGTACAAAAAAAAATGTAGGCATCAAAATATTATTGAGCGAAAACATGAACTATCAAGTTCAGGAAAACGAAGATACGCTCACCCTCTTTTTTTATAACCAGGGAGTTCAATCAGCTTCTTCTGCTTCCCCATCTTTTGGAGAAGCCAACCTTTTTTCCGAGACTGAACCTTCAGGCACAGTGCCGGAAATAGCTGTTGCCGACAACCAGAACAATAGCAACAACACTTCCTCCGAAAACAATACACGGGGTAAAGATGCTTCAGGAGTTAGCGTCAATTATGGTAAAAAGGCTTTGGTTACAGGCATTAATTTCCATTCAGGTGATGAGGGTGAGACGTCTATTGTAATAAATACTTCTAATCCTATCAGATATGACATGCAAAGAAGTGAGTTGAACAATGAGCTTCAGCTTAATCTCTACAATACAGATATTCCCGAGTATCATCAGCGTCAGCTCATTACTACCTATTTTAATTCTGCGGTAGATAAAATTTTACCTGTTGACCGTACTGGTAATCAGGCTGCATCCAGAATTAAGATCACACTTCGGGAAAAGGTACCCTATCATATTCTTCAGGAGAAAAACCTCCTTACTCTGTTTTTTGAGCCATCATCTATAAAGCCCTTGAAATTGGAAGGTGAAGACTTAACAATTGCTGACGGATCTTCATCAAGTACAGGACAAATGATAAATACCTTAGATAAGGATAGTCAAAAAGCACAAGCTCTTCAGTCCACTAATACGCCAGCAAAACTTCAACCTACTCAAAGCCCCCAGAATCTCGGTAGTTCTCAGGATATGCCTTCTGATGATTCTGATCTTGATGCTGAACCAGAAGATCTTTTGGCAACACAAGATCAGACAGCAGATGAAAACCAAAGTAATTTTTTTGATGATAACCCGGTTTATACTGGTGAAGAGATCAGTCTTGATTTTTACGAAACCGATATAAAAAATGTGTTCAGAATCATACAGACTGTAAGTGGTGAAAATTTTGCAGTTGATAAAGATGTAAATGGCAGTGTAACCCTGACGCTTGAAAAACCAGCCCCATGGGATGAAATACTTGATCTTATTTTGAAAATGAACGGTCTGGGCACAATAAAACAAGGTTCTATTGTGCGTATTGCCACCATGCAGACAATTAAAAGAGAAGAAGATGAAAAAGCAGCACTATTTGCTTCCAAACTACAGGCTCTGGAACAGAGAAAACAACAAGAACCTATGTTCACGGAATATATTCCAATCAATTACTCAAGTGCGGCAACTGATATCAAACCCCACATTGAAAAACTGCTTACCCCTTCAAGAAGCACGGGTGCCAATACCAATAACAGCGGGGGCAGGATTAGCGTTGATCAAAGAACCAATATGATCATCCTTACTGATACTAAAAAAGTAATAGCTGAAGCTAAAAAGTTAATATATAAACTTGATAAAGTAACTCCACAAATATTAATTTCAGCCCGAATTGTGGAAGTGAGTAAAGATTTTTCCAGAGACCTTGGTGTTGACTGGGGGCTGTCCAGTCAGGATGTTTATCGTGATGATATGGGCGGTCTGTATGGATTTGATATTGCCATGAACCATCCAGCAAGTGCATTTTCAGGTATTGGATACACATTCAATCGTCTGGCAGGAACTCCCTTGCTTTTAGACGCAAGGCTCACTGCATCGGAACTGACCGGAGATACAAAAATTATATCGTCTCCAAAAATCCTTACGCTTGATAACAAAACTGCAAAAATTGATCAAGGGCTTGAATATGGGTATCAAAGCGGTGTAGATGAAAATGGTAATCCGGTTATTGCATTTAAACCAATTAAACTTTCTCTTGAAGTTACACCCGGAGTTACTCCTGACCAAAGAGTCAAAATGACCCTTAAAATTTCCAAAAACGAGGTATCAGGGACAGTTGCCGGTATTCCGTCCCTTTCCACCAGTGAGGCTAATACAGAACTTCTTGTCAATGATGGGAACACCATTGTGATCGGCGGCATTGTAAAATCTACCGTATCTGAAGGAAGGTCGGGTTTTCCATTACTTTCAAACATTCCCTATTTAGGTCAGATTTTCAGGTCAGATACAAGTGCTGACAAGAAAAATGAGCTGTTGATATTTATTACACCTACCATTGTCCAGCTTGATCAGAAAGACAATAAATTATAGGTCACGATATATTTTCGGAGGATTTTAGATGAAATTGAATCATATGTTAAATCATATAATGTTTAACCATATATTTAATCATAAGGTTAATTATACATTGAACCATGCGATGTTCAACCATATAAAAAAGAGTTATAAAACATTACAATATGCACTATTGATAATCTTAGTAGTATTTATCCAGTGCTCGCTTGTTTTTACAGCAGGATGCGGCTCTTCTGGCGGA
>JADGBP010000160.1 GCA_015231395.1 Desulfamplus sp.
ATGCCTACTCAGTGATGACCGCCACTCTTTTTTACATGGTCGTCGCTTCCGTGATGGTTATCTCCATGATGACCCGCTCCTTTACCGCCTACTGTATCCACAATAGTTTTTACAAGACAGAAGGTCATGCCAAGACTTAGGATAATGATGGTGTACCACATACCTCCAAAAAAAAGATAATGAGCGGCATCCCATACCCATTCAAAAGAAAATGGAAACATAAATATTCTCCTGTTATAAATTTTCTATTTAGTACCGTAAAGTTCCTGCTCCTGTGGAAAAATAGGCAAATAACGATATGCCAGGGAGATCAAAATAATACCATAAGCCACGGGAAGAATTGTGGTGGCGATCTCCTGCCAACTTGGCAGATAGAGTGCCCATGTATCAAAACTCATTACAGGAACGGCCATCACCTGAAGAACCATTACCCAACGGTTGAGGCATACACCAAATACGCCAAGGCAGATAGCAACAAGAAGAAGTTTTTTGTTTTCCCTGTATTTTTTTATCGTCAGAATAACAGCGGGCACAATTCCACACAGAACTATCTCTGTAAAAAGTATCCAGATTCCATAAAAGCTATTGTTTGAATAGAAATCCATAAAAGAGAATCCCATATCAGGGGCAGTAACGCCAGCCCAGTAAATGGTATCGATAATCTTGGCAATGATATATGTAGTGATCATCCAGCCGGAAATTTTAGCCAGCAGATGAATAACATTATCCTTAACCAATTTTTTACGGGTAATTCCTTCAAACATTTTTGCTACAAGCAGGGTAAAACAGGGACCATATGCCGCAGCAGACCATGTAAAGAGAAAAAATGTCCATGGCCATACAAGCAATCCCTCTCTGTATGCAAACGGGCGTCCATAGAGAACACCGGCTACTCCACCAAGAGATCCCTGGTGGAAGCATGAAAGAAACGCACCGGTTGCAGCAAAAACTGCCATAATACCGTGCATGTTGTGACTTAAATTGTGAAAAAAAGGAACCTTATCAATTTGACGGTTTTCAAGAATAAGCGGGATAAACTCAATTGTCAGTACAGCAAAGTACAAAGAGAGGCAAAAGGCAACTTCAGTTAGCATAGAGTGAACATTGGCATGCCAGAAGATAAACCAGCCCCTGAGCGGCTGTCCAATATCAATGGCAAGAATCAGCAGTGCAGAGCTGTAGCAGATAAAGCCAATGACCACTGCTAAATTGATAATATTTTTAAGCTCGTCAATGCCAAATACATATTTTAGAAGACCGGTAAAAAAAGCACCTCCTCCAATGGCAATGACCGCAAGATCTGCCCAGATCCAAATGGCAAATCCATAATAGTCGTTCATATTGGTCTGATTCAGCCCTTTGAGCCAGCACAGACCCATGGCATAAACGCCCCACAAAAGTACAGCACCCACCACCGCAATACCTGTCGCAAATACAGGAAACGGGCAGCGTTTTGCTCCTTCGGGTATTAATGCAGAATCCATATTATATTACTCCTACGCTTGTGGTTATTTTATAAAAATGGCGTAAAACCCCTATCCCTTATGGTAGAGGTAGTTCACAAACTGCGTCTTAAAAAGAATAGAATCATCATGGCAAATGGCAATTAAGATACAAATAACAATGAAGATTCAAATAGCAATTGAGATTCAACTAATAATAAAGATGCAAAATCAAAGTGCATCTTATATAATTATGGCTTACTTATGCCCCTTGTCATGAACAGGCTGTTTCTCTTGTCCCCACTCTCCCTTACGGTAGTTATCGCCAGCTTTTCTGACCCACTCCCGCTCGGAGATATAGTAAACCTTTGGATTGGTCTGAAGTCTTTCCAAAAGACGGAAAGCCTTGGGATTTCTCGGTTTTCCACACTGATGAGGATCTGGTTTTACAAGTTTATAAACCTGATGTTCAGGATTGTGCAAATCACCGAATGTTATGGCACCTGCAGGACATGCCTGAGTACAGGCAGTCTGATATTCACCCTCTTCTATATTGTCCCTTCTCTCTTCATAGTAGGCTCTGTCTCTTGCCTCCTGGTATCTGTGATAACAGAAACTGCATTTTTCAACAACACCTCTCATTCTTGGAGAGACATCAGGGCTGAGATACTCTTCCATTCCATCTGGCCATTTAGGATCCCACCAGTTAAAATACCTTGCGTGATATGGACAGGCTCCCATGCAGTAGCGGCATCCAAAACAGCGAGTATAAATCTGACTTACAATACCTGTATCGTAGCCATAATCCGTGGCAGTAGCCGGGCAGACAGAAACACAGGGAGAGTGGCCGTGATCGCCTTTTCCGCCGCAATGCATACAGGGTCTTGGCATATAACAAATGTCGGTCTCTGGAAATTTTTTTTCGTTGGTCAGTTTAAAAACCGTCATCCATGTGAGACTGTCTTTCTTGTTGGTTTCATCTTCTTTAAACGGAACGTTATTTTCTGACATGCATGCCACCATGCAGGAGCCGCATCCGGTGCATTTATCCAGATCAATCACCATTCCGAATTTATGTGCTTTTCCGTGGTTATCTTGTGTCATCGGAACCTCTTTAACAAATTATGTTTTACCATGAAAATTTTAGTCTTCATGTTCCTGATACCGTGTTTCTCGAAAAACTACGACGACTATCTTACAACAGAAACAAACATATCGTAAACATTAAGAACATTTCGTCGTAAAGGGGGTATTTAAACTCTTGAAATCCTCGCTCGAATCCCCCAGGCAACGTCCAGTCCTGAAACAGGGTCAGTTACCGGCCCGATCAAATCATTTACATTTATGCCCTTGCCGCCTATATAACGATTTTCAAGTGCCCCTGTTTTTGAACTCACTCCACCGGTTGTAGTGATAATGCTGGTTGCACCAACTATTCGAGCCATGCCAGCCCCGTCTTTTGTAACAACTTCACCAGCCGCACCAAGTGAATGTCCAAGTCCTTCCGGCATTGCTACCACACCAGGCATTATACCGTCAAATACGTTAACCCTGACCTTTGCCTCACCTACAGGTGTGCTAATCACAGCATAATCACCATGACAAACTCCAACCTTATCCGCAGTTTCAGGATTGATTTCAATCAGGGTATCGTTTTTCAAAAGCACGGTATCTTCAACAGTTTTAACGGCAAATGGTGATGATGCAAATACTCCTGAAGCCAACCTTATCGTATCAACAGAGACAAGAGTCAATGGGTAGGATTTTTCCTCACCTTCTATGGCTGGAATGCCGCTAAAATTCGCAAAAACAGAAAAATCAGCAGCTACAGAGGTGGCGGGTGGAGTCAGTTCTGAAGCAACATATCCCTCTTCTGAAAGAGATGCCCACAACTTACCAGTCACGCTCTCAAGACATGCGTCATAATTTTTCCACGGAAAAGAGGACGCGATTGAGCCTTCCATCGCTTTGGCAATCTCAATTATAGCATCTCCTGGATTTTTTGTGTCGAAAACAGGAGTGACAACAGATTTTGAAATTGCTGTGACCTTCTGTGCAATGCCGGCACCACTGTAAATATCTTGAGACATCTCAAGGAACATGTGGCTTGGAAGAATCACATCAGCCAGTTGAGAAGTCTCATCCATGTAGGAGGAAAAACTCACCACAAACGGAATCTTGTTTACTGCGTCTTTAACAGCTTTGGCATTATGCAGAGTAAAACAAGGATTGGCATTATAGACCATCAGAAGTTCCACAGGGCTTTTTTCAGAAATATTTACAACTTCAAAAAGTCTTGATACCGAATTTGTTGTCTGTCCGGAAACAGATGAAACTACTGCAGAAAAAATTCCAGCACCTGATATTCCAGCACCTGATGTTCCAGCACCAGATGAACCAGAAACATTTGCGACCATCGCACCAACAGGTGGTTTTGCATATCCTTTTGTTGCAGCATCATCCATCTCAAGAGATGGCCATGTCAATGCGGGCTGTTTTTCAAGAGTCCAGAATCCACCGACTTTATTAATATTGCCTGCAAGGCAGTTAATAGCGTGAACCGCTGCAAACTCCATCAAGCTTCCGGCACTGTCGCCTTTTCCTCTTCCGGCAATAGCCAGAGGTGCTTTGGCTTTAGCAAATTCAACAGCAATATTTTTTATTTTTGAGACATCAATACCTGTCGTTCTGGAAACCAATTCCGGTGCGTATTTCTCATTTACAAGTTTTGCAAAAGCATCAAAATCTTTGCCTGCTTTTTGAGCAAATTCTGAATTGTACAGATTCGCAGTTATCATGGCACTGCATATGCCAAGGGCAAGATCAGTCTCGGTTCCAGGTTTTGCAGGTAACCACACATCTGCTGCTGCTGCGGTATTGGAAAGCCGGTACTCCACCTGAACAAACTTTGCCTGCCGCTCTTTTCTTGAGCTGTTGGCAAGAAAGTTGTTGACAGGAGAGCCCCACCCTTCAATAAAACCCGTACCAAAACTTAGAACATAGTCTGAATTGGCAATGTCAAATCCTGCTGCAGCACTAACTCCATGCATTTTTGCAATCAGCATCTCCCAGCTCTTGTCCATGGTGTCAGTAGTATAGAAATTCTGTGAACCCACGGCCATAAGGAGACGCTTGTAAAGTCCTGCAATGGAGCCTTGATCACTGCCGGTCACGCAGGCAAGAGAGTCAGCCATTCCATTTTTCCGCAACTCCTTAATTTTTGTTGCTACAAGAGCAATTGCCTCTTCCCATGAGGCCTGTTTCCAGTTATCGCCACTTTTCACCATGGGAAAACGAACTCTTGACGGATCATAAAGATACTGAAGACCCGAAATACCATGTAGACATATCCCGCCATCGTTCACAGGATACCCTTTTTTTCCTTCAATCTTGACTGCCCTTCCATCAATTTTTCTTATACTGATTCCGCAGTTTCCGGAACACAGTGTGCATACAGTATCATCAAATGATACCTCACCGTCACGGGGCACAGGAGTCCATGGCCAGTTCTGGGTCCAGATGGAAGAGTCATCAGTCAGTTTCCAGGTTACCGGAGAGGCTGCCACGCCTGCTGCTGCCCCAAGTCCCAGTCCTAAGAAGCTTCTTCTGTCTATTTTCATAGGTTTATATACCTCAATAAAGTTTAAAGCATTTCAATACAAGGTCATGAATCTGTTTATGAAATCAACAACATTGTTATTTTTAACACCTAAAAATATATATCTATTCTTGGTATCAATCAATTATGTTTGTGATATCTAAAACAGTGTCTATTTATGACACTGAAAACATGCACCCTTGCTTCCTATTTCCTCTTGATGACATTCTGCACAATCATCCATCTTCATCCGATCCCAGGAGTTCTTTTTAATACCCCAAATATTCTCTCCCCAGATATCACGGCTGTAACCGGTAATTCTGTTCTCCTGATAAGGTTTCAGGGTTTCAGATTCACCAATATGGCCATGACATGTCACACAATCCATCTTGGCACCTACCACATGGGCAGCATGGGAGAAAAAGACGCAATCGGGCTGTTCAGAATAGATAAGCCATGGCACCTCTATCCCTTTTTCCACATACTCTGTCATGAAAATGGCTTCATCTTCAGTCTCGCCAAGCTGGCTTTCGTGGCACTCAACACAGGAACTGTTTTTTGGAAGCCCTGCGAAACTGCCATCTTCCCTGAAAAAGTGACAAGACTCACAACCACCTGTCTCAGCCACATGCAGGGCATGGTTAAAATTAAAAGGCTGCTCCTTTTTGGAGTAAAGCAGGCTTGGAAACAGTAACCATCCAGATAGAAAACAGACAGCAAACGCTGTTATGAAAAAAAGGACGCCCATTCCAACACCGGAATCCCCTCCTGTCTTCTGTTCACCGGAAGCACCATCTTCTGCAGCACCCATTGAACTGCTTTCAGTTTTCTTTTTTAATTCACTCATGAAAACCCCATTAATTAA
>JADGBP010000161.1 GCA_015231395.1 Desulfamplus sp.
CCAAGATACTGGCCTGAAAAAATATGCTGGAAACTCTCGTATGAATACTGGCATTCCAAGGGAGGGCATATCCGTATCTATACAAAAAAAGAGCTGTTGAACAAAGTTCTCGGATTGGGATTTGTGTTTCATGGCAGCCATCACGCCCACAGCCTGCATACTCCCTTCTGGTGGCTCAAATGTTTGACAGGTCTTAACCGGAAAAATTCTGATTCAAGGATAATAACCATTTATCACAAACTGCTGGTGTGGGATCTGATGGAAAAGCCCTTTATCACCGGATTTATAGAAAAACTTCTCAACCCTGTCATGGGAAAAAGTCTGGTGCTATATTTTATCAATTCGTAGAAAATAATCTAATACGGTACTATAAAAAAATTATCGTGCTTGAAATTAACTATTTGCCAACACATGCTGAAAGCCACTTAATCCAGGGGATAAATCCCTCTTCGGTTTTTGCAGACAACGGGAAAACAGGCATTCCAGGATGCACTTTTTTCATGTTATCAACAGCGTCCTGTGCATTGCAGTCAAGGTATGGCAGCAGATCAATCTTGTTGAGGATCGCGACATCTGCAACTTGAAACATAAGAGGATACTTTAAAGGCTTATCCTCCCCTTCTGTAACACTCAATACTACCGCCCTTTCATTCTCCCCAATATCAAACTCTGCCGGACAGACCAGATTACCGATATTTTCAACTATAAGCAGATCAAGACCATCAAGATCAAGCTCTCTTGCAGCCTTGTCAATCATATTGGCAGACAGATGACAATCTCCGCCAAACTGGTCAGTATTAATCTGAACCACCTGAGCACCAGTAGCCTCGAGACGGTCTGCATCGTTTCGTGTGCAAATATCGCCTACAATTACACCGGTTCTTATTTTTGGCATAATCATTTTCAGGGTTTTGCAAAGAGTTTCTGTTTTTCCTGAGCCTGGCGAACTCATCATATTAAGAACAAAAACATTGTTATCTTTGAAATATTTTCTGTTTTTCTCAGCCTGACTTTCATTGGCTTCAAGAACTTTTTTTTGAATTTTAATTTCCATCTTTAGTAGCCTTTTGGTTTTTTATAACCTCTTGAGATTTTTTATTATTCAGGAATTTCAATCCTGAAATAATTGCAGCGAAGCTGCATATGTTCTAATCTTTTTGATTACTTACCATAAAAATGCGATATTCTGAAATTATTCTGCAAGCTCAATGGAGACAATTTCAAGTTCCCTGCCGGAGATTATTTCAACTGTCCCATCCTTGCATGACGGACATGAAAAAATAGGTTCATCAACCTCCCACAGATGTTGGCATGAATTGCATTTAATTCTGACAGGAACATGCTCAATAATAAGCTTAGCACCTTCCAGAGGAGAATCCTTTGCAATAATTTCAAAGCAGAATTTTAGACTATCCTCAACCACCGCAGCAAGTTTTCCAACCTTTAAATTAAGCGTTTCAACTTTTGGATTGATAATATCTTTCGGTATTGAGGCAATGGCGATATTTATCATCTGCTGGGCAACACCCATTTCATGCATGTTAGTTACTCCTCTGTGTCAACTGAAACGCTCCATAACTCTTTTAAATGCCGGCATTGATTTTCTGATGGTCTCATCTTCCACGCAAAAGGCAAGCCTGAAATGTCCGGGATCTCCGAATCCACTGCCAGGCACAGCAAGAATAAGTTCTTCCTGAAGAGCTTTGACAAATTTAACGTCATCTTCAATCGGTGATTGCGGAAATAGATAAAATGCTCCAGGCGGTATTGTAAAACTGTATCCCGCATTGGCAAGCCCCTCGCAGAAGATATCTCTTTTTCTTCGATATGCATTGATGTCAACACTTGCACCATCAAGTAGGGGTAACACCCGCTGCATCATGGCGGGAGCATTTACAAACCCCAAAATCCTGTTAGTCAGAGACAAAGCTTGCCTAAGTTTTTCTCGATATTCTGCTTTTGGGTTTATGGCAAGATAACCAATTCTTTCTCCAGGCAAAGATAAATCCTTGGAGTGCGATGTTGCCACAATAGTTTGATCATAGCATGTAAAAACAGAAGGAACATCAACATCATCAAACACAATTTTGCGATATGGCTCATCAGAAACAAGGTAAATAATAGCACCGTATTCTTGACTCTTTTTTTTCAGCAACTCTCCCAGAGCCTTAAGGCTTGATTCAGAATAGATCTGTCCAGTAGGATTGTTTGGCGAATTAATGAGCATAATCCTTGTTTTCGGGTTTATCGCCTCTTCAATCGCGGTAAGATCAAGAGAAAAATCCTGTTTTGACTTAACAGTTTTAAGTACCCCTCCGTGGTTGTCCGCATAAAAAGTGTATTCAACAAAAAAAGGGCTGCTGACCAGCACCTCCTCTCCGTGATTAAGAAGAGCCTTGAACACCACATTGAGACCACCTGCAGCACCACATGTCATTACAATATCATCAGCAGTTATATTCGCTGTGCCATCTGTTTGGTTGCATGTGCTCTCTGTTTGGTTGCCTGTGTTTTCTGTTTGTTTACCTGTAACCTCAGTTCGATTGCCCGAGCCTTCTGTTTGCTTACCCGTTTTTCCTGCCTGTTCGGTTCTTACTTTTTCTGCAACATATTCCCGCACAAACGCAAATCCACTGTTTGCCATATAGGCATGAGCCCATTTTTCTTTTTGTTTTGCCACAATTTCAAGGGCATTCTGAAACGCTTCCGGCGGCGGCAGATTGGGATTGCCGATACTGAAATCAAATACATTGTCACTGCCATACTGTGCTTTTAGGCGGGTTCCCTCCTCAAACATCTTTCGTATCCATGAAGATTTTGAAATTGTCTGTTCAATTTTTGCCGCTATGGTCATAATAAATCACATCTCCGGTTCTGTTTGTTTGTCTGAAGTGTCAGGATTGGATTCTAAGCTTATCCACTCTCTGATTATTTTTTCATTGCCTGAAGTGTCAACCGGAAGATGAGGACTACCGGTTGGTTTTTGAAGCAGGTTGGTTTTTGAATCACTTTGCTATTTTTGAATAAAAACTTCTTTTAAATTCAGGAAAACGGTTTTCCACAATTGATTGACGCATTTGTGTCATAAGGTTCAGATAAAAATGAAGGTTATGGATGGTATTCAGGCGATATGAAAGCAGTTCCCGTGATTTATAGAGATGCCGCAAATAAGCCATTGAGTAGTTTCGGCATGTGTAGCATTCACAGTTGCTGTCAATTGGGTTGTTATCCATGCGGAATGTGGCATTTGATATATTTATGGTGCCCTGTTCTGTAAACAACTGGCCGTTTCTGGCGTTTCGTGATGGCATGACGCAGTCAAACATATCAACTCCCATACCCACCATTTCCACAAGATTTTCAGGTGTGCCAACACCCATGACATACTTGGGCTTGTCATAGGGAAGCAGGGGCACAGTGTGATCTGCCATCTCATACATTATATCTGTAGGTTCGCCAACACTTAACCCTCCAACGGCATAACCCGGAAAATCAAGCTCGCCAAGCTGCTCTGCCGAAATGGTTCTCAGCTCTTTATACATTCCGCCCTGCACAATTCCAAACAGAGAATTTTTTATATTGCCGCTTTTTTCTTCGCAATCTAACTTTTCTTCGCAATCTAACGTTTCTTCTCTATCTATCTGTTCTCTCTTTTTCCAGAAGTTAATACCTCTTTTTGCCCAATCCGTAGTTTTACGCAGAGCATCCATAGTCTGGGCTTGTGTGGCAGGATGGCCAACACACCAATCTAAAGACATCATAATGTCAGAACCAAGGATACTTTGAATCTCAACCGCCTTTTCAGGTGTAAATGTATGAGCTGAGCCATCAATATGGGACTGAAAAGAGACACCTTCATCACTGAATTTGGCAAGCTTTGCAAGGGAAAAAAATTGAAATCCACCGCTGTCGGTCAAAATGGGTCTGTCCCAGTTCATGAAATGGTGAAGCCCATTCATATGATTAATGACTTCACACCCGGGCCGCAGATAAAGATGATAGGTATTGCCAAGAATAATCTGGGCATTACAATCTTTTAACTCTTCAACTGACATTGATTTCACAGTTCCAAGAGTTCCCACAGGCATGAATATGGGTGTTTGAATCTCTCCACGAGAGGTTGTTATAATTCCTGTACGTGCTCGGGTTTTCTGGCATTGGTGTAATACTTCAAATTTCAATATGGTCTCCTTTTTCATGCAAAACCCAACATGAATAATTTTCCAGCGACATCTCTACTATCAATCTCTTCAGTAGCATATTTCAACAAAATATCGACTTCCAAAAAAATATTTTGGTATCTCAATTTTTAAGAAGGGCAACCACAAAGGGTTGCCCCTACAGTGCTCTTGCCAATTTAATTATCTGGAAAACTATAATTACTCCAGTAACATGGCATCTCCATAACTGAAAAACCGGTATTTTTTATCAACCGCCTCTTTATAGGCTTTTAGAATCAAATCTCGTCCTGAAAAAGCCGAAACCAGCATCAGCAGTGTGGATTCCGGCAGATGGAAATTGGTAATCATGGCATCTACCATTTTAAATGTGTAGCCAGGATAGATAAAAAGATTACACATGCCATTACCTGAATGAAGTTTTCCTTGAGCATCCGTGGCATACTCAAGTGTTCTTACTGATGTTGTGCCGACTGCAATTACTCTCCTGCCCTCTGATTTTGCCTTGTTCACAGCCTTGGCAGATGCTTCTGGTATGGAGAAAAATTCGGAATGAATCTGATGTTCACGAATATCTTTTACTCTTACCGGAATAAAAGTGCCATAACCTACATGCAGTGTAATATCTACAAATTCAATTCCCTTTGCCACAAGATTCTGCATAAGAGAGTGCGTAAAATGAAGACCTGCCGTGGGAGCTGCCACAGCACCTTTTTCAGTTGCATAGACGGTCTGATAACTCTCTTTGTCATCAATATGCTTCAGATCATTATTATTTTTTGTATGGTCATTCCTGAGGATATATGGAGGTAAGGGAATTTCACCGAAATTTTCAAGTACATCATAAAAATCAAAATCTTTGCTACAAGGAGATAAAAACCTGACCGTAAAAATCGCACCGTTAACACATTCAACTCTGGCTTCAAGTTTATCGCCAGATCCGACTTTTTCTCTATTATTACCAAATTCGACTCTTTTCCCGTTAATACCAGATTCGGGTCTTTCTTCGTTACTGCTAAATCCGGTTTTTATTCCCGACAGCAGCAAAGTCTCGGCTCTTCTTTCCAGTCGCAGCAAAGTCCCGGGTTTTGGGCTTTTTGATGCCCTTATCATACAGTCACACTCAAAATAACCATTTTTTTCTTGCATGACCATACCGCCGGCATAATCAAGAATCAGAACCTCAACTTTCCCCCCGCTCTCCTTGTGACCTTTAAGCCTTGCCGGTATAACCCGTGTATTATTGATGACTACAAGATCATCTGGTTTCAGAAGATTTTCAATATCCTTGAAAAGGTGATGTGAAATTCCAGCTTCTTTTTTATCAAGCCTTAACAGCCTTGAATCTTCCCTGTTTTCTGAAGGTTGCTGGGCAATCTGATCTTCAGGAAGGCAATATACGTAATCTGAAAGTAAATACATTAGTCTGATTCAATGCTCCGATAATTTACAAAACACTTTTCCCAAAATAGACAACTCCAAGACCAAGAAGCATGAGAAAAGCCCCGAAACGGCGTAATGCATTTTCCGGAAGTTGGGTTACTGTAAAAACAATCTCTTTCATCTTTTCTGGAAAGGCGAAATACGGAAGCCCCTCCACAATCATAACCATTCCAATTACACATAGAAAAAACTTCATTGTTTTTAAAATCCTTATTTGTTCAATCCTTGAATTTATAATAATGGTGTAAAATTCCTATCCCTTAGTTTAGG
>JADGBP010000162.1 GCA_015231395.1 Desulfamplus sp.
TTAAATCAATGCTCGCTGTCTGCATTGGTTTAAATGCTGTCATTACAACTTCAAATCTATCTGTTTTTCCTTTTTGTGGTAACCATTTAAGCGTTCCGCTTCCCCATACATTGCCGAGCAATAAAAGAGGATTTTCATCTACAATATTTTCGACTACCCGCCCAGTAATATCTAAAGATGGTATTCTTAGCTGTAAATCGCCTTTGGTTGTATGAACTTTTACGCTATAAGCATCTAATATTTTGAGAATATTTCCTGTTGTCAGCTCATACATCAATGACTCTTTCTGTTTTTTGTCTGGAAGATAACGGGCAATAAAATTTCTGATACCATCACCATCAACACCTCCATCTTTGTCTCTGTAACGGCTGACCAACCAGTCAAGCACAAACGCTGGAATCACTCTGCCTGAAAGTCCAACACTTGCTGCAATCCCTTTATGAACGCAAACATCTGGAAAAAAACTTTCAATTTTTGAGTCTAAACTGTCTTTATTTTGCTTATCCATTTCGTTAATCTTTGTCTTAAGTATTTATTTTAAATATCAATTTTTCAGATCTCAAATTCATCGTCAAACTCATTTGTCATAGCACCTTTAGTCTCCACTGTTAATAATGTTTCTATTTTTGCTTTTTCATGTCGCTGGGTAAAAGTGCAAAAAACTTTCAATTCAAGCATGTTATCATTGACTGCAATAGCATTAAAAGATGCTTTCAGTTTGACAACTTGTTTCTGTTCTATTTGCACAGGGAAAGTTGTTAAAAGCTCAAGCTCAACTACCCCTGTTTTATTCTTTATTGAGAGAGCAGTAATTGATATTGGATAACTATTAATATTCGATATTGTTACGATCAAATCATTTTCTTTTTTTCTACGGAATATCTCCCCTTCAAGTGCGACAATTGGCGGTTTGGCAGGTTCAGGCTTCTGGAAGGTTATTGAGAACCAAGGTACTGCAAGCTCTTGCGGGGTGCATCCTCCATGAGTGGCTCCTTTTGGGCGTTTCTCAAAACATCCATATCGCAAAGGAATTGTCATCACCTCATTAAGACCAAATAGCCCTGACTTCAGCTTCCATGTATTGCTGCTGTTAGCTTCATAAGCATACTGACCAATATTTGCCGCAGCGATAGTTGTTGGGGCAATATCTGCAGAAAATATGCTGCGGGCTTTAGTCTTTTTGGTTGATTGCACTTTGATTATCGGGATGATTTGTGGCAACTCTGTATAACCATGATCGCTACATATCGAAACAAATAAATTTTTATTGTATTGTTCCTTGATAAATTTAGCAGCCTCTACGATTGCCCTTGCTTGTTGTTTTAGGTGTGCTGCATATTTTTTCAATCTTACGTATGGAGATAAACCAGAGTGCAAATACTCTCTATCAAGCTGGTTATCTAAAAAAAGATAAGCCTTTGCTGGCTCCTGTATTAGCTCTTCAAGGGTGGAATCTTTATCAGTTGCAGAACGTATTTCATCTTCGTTAAGACAAAGTGAATCTTGTAATAGTTTTCGATAAAACATCGCATCAGGCTGTTCAGGCATAATCTGAGAATTCATCAAACCACAAACAAGAGTAGGTTTTGCAATAAAAGTTTCTGTGGGTAAAAATGCAAGATACGGAACCACATCGTTTTGAGGATATGCTCCCATAGATTCAAAAGCAGGTAACAACTCCTCTTTAGCACTCAGATAGTCCAGCCCATCAAACAGATAAATCAAAACAGGTGATTCAGCTAATATTGGCTTTAAATTATAAATTTGTGAGTATGCCATCCCTTTACCGCTAATTAACAAATCTTGATAATTTTTTTTCAGCCACTCTTCAAAAGAATCAATATGTGGGATTGTCAGCTCTATCTTTTTGAGCAACGCAGATGAACGATAAAAAGGAAGATATTCATCTCTGAGCCATTGTTGAATTGTCTCAACAGATGCAACAGCAGGGATAGATGAAGGAATTTGGGGTGGAACAAGTTGTTGAGCTAAATCTATTACTTCAGGAATTTGTTTTAATTGGCTTATTTTATCATAAACATCTTTTTCAAGTGCTATACCTTGTTGCAGATATGAGTGCAGCTTCTGCAAAAGAAAGAGTCTCTCTACCTCCATTAATCCATTGATAAATGACAAAGCTTCTTGTGGGGATTGTGTCCACTGTTCTTCAAGAAAAATTTTCACAAAAATAGCTATACTTTCAGGTATTTGTAGGTCTTTTTCAAGGACAAGTTGTACCTCTTTCTGTAAATCTATTATCTCTGGAACAAATTTTTTTCGAGTTGGAAACAAATTAAGTGTGTACCAGATATTGTCGTGCTGAAACCACTTGACGATTTGGCTTGCAGGGTAGTTTTGAAGATATTGCTCCCAGATAATGAATTTTGCCCTAAAGAATGGGTCATCAGCAAGCCATTTGAATAAATCTGCTTTATCAGGGTGATTTTTTCCCCATACCTCAAGCTGGTCAATAATAAGTGTTTTAACAAAAGGATGGAGTTCACTTTTTTTATGAGTAGAAAGCCAATAAATTAGATTGGTTATATTAAAATCACAATCATTATTTTTATCCAAATTTTCATATTGCCAAATTTCACCAATCAAAACTCTTTGTAGCCACATCAAGCTATTTTCATTAGGAAGAATAGATTGCTTTTTCGCTTTATCCAATAATCCAAGTTCAACAATCCATTGAGGATGCTTATTGAGATTGGCTGGTATGTTACTTTGCTTGATTAGCCTTTTTAACTCTATAACAGGATTGAGTTTAATAATTTGACAGTCAAATTGTCTTGCTGGAGAGTCAAACCAATGAAAAATAGCGGGATTTCTAACGACTATATCACGTTCTGGTTGTAATTTATCGTGTTCTGGTTGTTCTTTATTATGAATAGCCTCGTTATAAGCAACCTCTTTTTTTAATTGCTTCATTAGGTTAAGAGCATTTTCGTAATCTATAGCCTCTTTGACTATAAAATCTTCTTCACAAGCAGAGTAAATACCAAATTGATCGCAAATTATTTTTGTCATTGAAAAAGACCCTTTAAACTGTAAGCCTTAATTAAAAAAATGCTTTTTCATAAAACGATATATAATCGCTGTCTTCTCTTTCTCATCAAGACTTCTACCAATCTGATCAACAGTTGCATTGAGCATATTTTCTAATGCCTGACCATTTGGACTTAACTCCTCCATAATCTCTATGATCCGTTTTTTCTGTTCACCTTGAATGGTATGAGTTATCCATGCTTGGTTAGGTAATGGTGGCGGTTGGACTGGGTCTGTTATTATTGGTGGTGGAGTAACAGGAATTGATGGAGGCTCAAATGTTTCTATATACTCTTTGGCAGCATCAAGTTTTGCACTGAATTTAATAATCATCTCGTCAGACCATGAAGATATTTGAAGACCAGTCAACTTTTCTGCCAATTTTAAAAATGCTTTTTCATCTATTAAAGGATTGTCTCGACAGTGTGCAGCTAATATTCCAGGGTCTCCATGATGAACAAAACTTCTTTTCTCTTCTGAAAGATTATTAAACCACTCTGAAACAGCTTTAAAAATTTTTTTTGTATTTTCCTCATCTGAAGTTTCAGCTACTGAATATGGATCATATTCCTTTAAAAATACTTTACGGCACTCATCAATAATTTTCTGCCCTAATTTTAAAGATAACTCTTCAAACTCTCTCTTGATTCCATAAATAAGCTTCTCAACATCAGACGCTTTTACGTTCTTCCCAGCATCAAAAACATACTCAAAAGCATCTTTTAAGAGTATTTGAGCTGTATCTGGCTCTAACTCGGCAAGAGGTTTAAAAATATAATCTCTAACAACATAAGCATGTTCTGAAACAGAAGAGGTAATTTGTGCATGTTTGGGTTGTGAACGCCACCATGCACCAATAGCCGTACCAACTTTTTTTACCCGTTCAAGAGCAGGATCTGATGGCAATAAAAATACATCATAAACCTTTGCCAACCCGGAAATTACAGCAATCTGGTTTGAACTGACATCAATATAGGCTATTTTGTACTTTTCTGGAGTGCTAAATATCTTTTCAAGGCTATCGCTCTCAATGATGGTAATTTTTTGCACCTGATTTAAAGTTCTTTGAAATTCAAATGAGATATTACCCATAGCCAGTTCACGATGAGCCGCTGCCGCAAAAAGCACTGGCATGACTCGACACTTTAGACCATAAGGCGGTTTACGTAACTGATTAACAAGATTTTTTATTTCCATGGGTTTTTGTCGTGCTTTTTTAAGAAAATCAGTGATAACTCCCCAGACCTTGTTTGCACCTATATAGGTCTTCTCGTCAGGCTGGCTGATCTCAATTTCACCCGTCTGATTTTTGCGTAAGATGCCGTTGTTTTTTAGAAGTAGAGAATTACATGTTGAGGGGCTGATGCTGTCTCTTTCCATAAAGTTTCGGCAGCATTGCTATCAGTGAGTTTTAATGTAATGTCACGACAATCCTTCCTGTACCCCCAATTCCCGTTAAAGTCATCTTGATCAAGTTTTGGATCACCAATTTGAGGGCTATATGGAAACACCTCCCGCATTACAAGGCTTGCTAACTTCTTTAATTCTTTGTTCTGCTTTATGTTATGTAATTGTCCTTGCCAGAAATAGTCAAGATTCTGCTTTTCAGGTGCAAGCAGTTCCCCAATCATCTGAACAAGCTGGGCGTTTTTGTCATCTGACCATATTTTCCACTCTTCGTAAAGTTCACCGCCCTCACCATAAAGGCTGGCTTCATTCTTCTTAAGGTATGCCAACGCCTGATGCTCTAACAATAAACGTGAAAGCTGCAATGGCTCTTTTGGAATAGCAACTACAACTTGTTGGTATGATTTATCTGCCAAAGTTGTTCTTGCAATCTCTCGTGCCTCTTCAATTTCACTGGAATTTTGACATAAAACAGCCAGAATGAGACCGTCATTATATTTCCCTTTGCCAATATCTTTTGTAAGGTTATCAAGAGAATCACGTAACTGATACATGCTGACAGGTTCAATAGTGAGGCTTCGAGAAATACCAAAATCATCGCTATAATCAACAGCTTCGCGTGGCTCTGTGCCTGGCAAATCTTCCCAAAGAGTTTTAAGATATGGCGTTATTTTTTGCCCAAGTTTTTCAGGATTGTCTTCAATCAGCTTTCGTATTTTTTCAAGGATTGTTTCTGTTGATCCACTCACTGCTGGACGATATGAGCCATCTGCCTGCAACCGCATCAAGATATGGCTTTCGCTTTGAAGATCAGAAAGCCTTGCAAGCTCGGTTATGAATAGTTCACGTTGCTCTGGTAGAATATTCAATGAATAGATAAGAATATCCTCTGTAATCTTGAATCTGCTTGGAGTGGTTACTCTAAAAACAGAAACAGTCTTTAGAACACGCAAGCCGATATCATCATTAATCTTAAGACGTGTTCTAAGATGCTCAAAATCCCTGAAAATAGATAAAGTTCGCTCTTGTTGACGAATATCATTGGCAAAATAGTCCCAAAGTTGATCTACAGTGAACATTGGCGGGCAATTAGCTGACAAATCTAAAGATGTTTTATCTAAAAAACGCTTGAAACTTCCCTGTTCATCTTCACACAGACAGGTAAAAAGAGTTCTGTTATTTTGTGCAACTTTTTCGGAAATAGCTGGCAGGCTATAAACTGCCATTGGATGAAGAGGATAAGCACCATGCACAATAGTTCCTTTTAACTCCTCACGAGTGAATCCAACAAAATAGTTCAATTTAGCAGTTTCTCGCACAAGTCTCTCAAGATAATTGTCAAATCTGGTTGTAAGCTCTTTCCAACCTTGTGAACGTTCATCAGCAATTATGACTCCGTCTATTAACTGGA
>JADGBP010000163.1 GCA_015231395.1 Desulfamplus sp.
TTAAGGCAAAAAGGATAATCCCCCCCACTTTCAGATCGCTTATGAGTGCTTTAAGCTCACTGTTCAATTCTGTTCCTTCAAATCCAACCATGAGCCTCTGACCGGCAAGCAGATCAAAGTTTATATTGTCAAATCTCATATTTTATCTCGTCTCGTCTCGTTCTGTTCCTTGAAATCCAACCGTGAGCCTCTGTGTAGGAATATCAATCAATAATCGCGACCAGCCTGCTTATGTTCAATTTGTCCTATTGGAAAAATTATTAAAGCAGGTTGTAAAAACAGTCCCGCTGTCTCGGCACAAAGCCAGCTTGTTCAATGAGCCTGCGAAGCTCTTTTTCAGGTAGCATGAAATCAACTCCTGCCGAAGCTACCACATTTTCCTCGATCATAGTACTGCCCATGTCATTTGCACCATAAAAAAGGGCTGTCTGGGCAATTTTATCTCCCTGGGTTACCCATGATGCCTGAATATTGTCAAAATTATCTAAAAATATCCGGCTTAAGGCAAGCACCCTTAAATATTCTACAGCACTTGCTTTTCTGATTTTAAGTTTTCTATTATTAAAATTTATATCAGATGAGGAAAATTGAGTGTTATTGAAATTAATATCAGATGAGGCAATTTGAGAATTAAGAATACCAAGGCTTGTGTTGTCAGGCTGAAATGTCCATGGGATAAATGCAGTAAATCCTCCTGTTCTATCCTGAAGCTCACGGATTTTATCCAGATGCTCAAAAATGTGAACCGGAGATTCAATATGCCCGAACATCATTGTTGCACTTGAACGCAAACCAAGTTCATGGGCTTTTTCCATAACTTCAAGCCATTGAGCAGACATGCATTTGTTTGGAGATATTTTTTGTCTTATCTCATCACACAGAATTTCCGCACCGCCGCCGGGTATTGAACCAAGCCCGGCTTCTTTCAAGGCTATGATAGTGTCTTTAATGGTCAAAGATGAAACATTGGCAAGCCACGATATTTCTGGCGGAGAAAAACCGTGTATATGAATATCAAAATTTTTTTTTATATATTGAAGAATATCAATATAGTAGTCAAAAGAAAGGGCTGGATTCATTCCTCCTTGAAGCAGAATTTGAGTGCCTCCCAGAGCAATCGTCTCCTCGATCTTTTCGTGGAGGCTCTCTTTTGAGATAACATATCCATCTTTACTTTCAGATGTTTTGGTTTCAGGTATTTTGGTTTCAGGTATTTTGGTTTCAGGTATTTTGGTTTCAGGTATTTTGGTTTCAGGTATTTTGATTTCAGGTATTTTGATTTCAGGTATTTTGATTTCAGGTATTTTGATTTCAGGTGTTCTGATTTCAGATGTTTTGGTTTTAGGTGTTTTGATTTCAGGTATTTTATAAAATGCACAGAACTTACAACCTGACATGCATATGTTTGTATAGTTTATATTTCTATCTACAACAAAGGTTATGATCTTTTCTGGATGGAGTTGATACCGTCTCTGGTCTGCAAGCTGTGCCAAAGTTAGCAGAGGTGCTTCATGGTACAAAACGACTCCCTCTTCTATAGAAATTCGCTCTACTTTTGAGATTTTTTCAATTATTGCGTCCAAGTTTATTCTATCAACATTCTGCATCAGTTTCTCCGCAATATTCCCAATGAATTCCTCTTTAATATTTTGTATGGATTTCTCTTTAATATTTCGTATGAATTTATCTGCAAGATTCTCAATGAATTTCTCCATAAAAAGAATCTCTTTCAACTGGCACAAAGCCAGCACTTCTTATCATGTATTTCATCTCTTCCCGAGTAAGCCCCTTTGCTGATTTTGCTCCGGCAGTATGGGTAATTCTCTCTTCAATGATAGTACCGTCAAGATCATCAGCACCATAATTGAGTGCCACCTGTGCAAGCTTTTCGCCTATCATTACCCAGTATGCTTTGATATGAGAAAAATTATCCAGCATCAGACGGGATATTGCAACCATCTTTAAATCATCGATCGCTGTAGTAGATGGAATATGAGAAAGAGCCGTATTTTTGGAATGAAAAGCCAGAGGGATAAACGCTAAAAAACCCCCATTTTTATCTTGAGAACTGGTTGCAGAAAGTCCTCCATTTTTATCGTGAGAACTGGTTGCAGAAAGCCCTCCATTTTTATCTTGAGAACGATTTGCAGAAAGCCCTCCAGTTATTTTTTGAGAGCTGGGTAGCGAAAGTTCTCCTGTTTCATCTTGAAGGTTTCTGAGCAAAATTAGATGATCCACACGTTCCTCGATTGTTTCGATATGTCCGTAAAGCATGGTTGCATTGGAGGGTAAACCCGCACGGTGAACCGCCCCCATTATTTCAAGCCATCGTTCTTTACCCATTTTTTTTGGAAAAAGTTTTTTTCTGACTCTTTCGCTCATAACTTCTGCACCCCCTCCCGGCATCATATCCAGCCCAGCGTCTTTTAAAACGGCAATTGTATCATCAATGGAAAACCCTGAAAGATTTGAGAGATAATCAATTTCAACGCAGGTAAAAGCTTTGATCTTTGCATTGGGTCGTACTCTTTTTACGGTTTTGAGCAAGTCCGTAAAATATGAAAATGGAAGATCCGGATTTAATCCTCCCACAATATGAAGCTCGTTCACTGGTTCATCGATTCTATCCATGAGCCTTTTTTCGATTTCTTCCATATTCCATGAATATGCGGTGGTATCTTTTTTATCCACAGCATAGGCACAAAAAACGCAACGGTTTTTACATATATTGGTGTAGTTAAGGTGTTGATTGTATATATAAAATGCTTTGTTGCCATTCAATTTGCGTCTTACCATGTCTGCCAGCATGCCGATACCATTCAAATCAAAGGTATTAAAAAGAAGAAGCCCGTCCTCTTTTGAAAGACGGGTTCCTTTTTCAATTTTGTCATATATTTTTTCAAGACGCTTGTCAGCGAATTTTTCAAAACGTTTATCAGCTAATCTCATTTCAAGACGTTTGGCATCAACTCTGACTTCAAGCTTTTTGTCGGCGGATCTCAACTCCACATATTCTCCTTTATAAGAAGCCTCTGCCCTTCAGGGTAAGAGATAGTTCACTTTCTTTTCACGCGTCTGACGAGCCGTTTCTTTTTAGGTGGTTCAGCCCCTGAGGTCTGTTCGGGCTGAGGAGCATATCCAGATGACGGAGCATAATTGGTCGGCGGGGTGGTATAATTGGTCGGCGGGGTATGGGGAAAACCATGTTGTGGATTATTGCCTGTCTGCGAAGCAATACTATGGGCAAGAGCAGGATTAGCAAGAGCAGGATCAGACAGATGATTCTGAGAAAATCTGCAGGAAGCAATCGGACATTTAAGCCCTATCTCACCAGAAGGTGTCTTGAACTCCACAAGAAATGAGTGTTTGCAAAGAGGGCATGAAAAAAGATAGGGCATTGACCAGCTTACAAATCGGCAGCTCCTGTCAGAACAGATGTAATATTCTTTGTCGGTTTCAGTCTTTTCTTTTCTGATTTTGCCATTATGACAGACAGGGCAGGAGGGCATTAGTTCCGCTTCAAAAGCAGCAATTCTGGATTCAATATCATCTGGTATATGTTGTCTTCCAACAGCGTGGTTTTGTTTTTCTCTTTGTTCTTTTTGCTCTTTTTCTCTTCCTTCTTTTTCTTTTTGCTCTTGTGCTGCTCGTTCTTCAGACTCTTTTTGCAATCGGATTTTTTCAGCCATTTCTTGTGCGTTTTTTTCAAGTACCTCTTTTTCAGCGATTGCTTTTAACTGTTCTTCCCTGAGTTTGAGTTCTGCTTCACGAATAGCCATCTCTAATTCTTTAGCACGGAGTTCTGCCTGTTGTTGTTCAAGTTTTAATGCAGCCATTTCAGCTTCTCTGAGTGCCTGTTCCTTGACCGCGATCTCCGCGGCTTTTCTCTCGATCTCTATTGCAGCCATTTCAGCTTCTTTGATCTTTTTTTGCTGTTCCTCAAGCTGTGCTGCTTTTAACAAGGTTTCCTGATATTTTCTCTCAGTCTCTTCCTTTGCTTTTTTTTCAGCTTCAATTGTTTCTTCAGAAGGTCCTTGATCAAAAACAGATGTTATTCTAACTTTATCTAACTTGCTACCTCCATCAAAATGAAATGATGGTTTTCCAGCCTCTTTATTCATTTGAAGCTTCTTTTTGAACCTCTGCTGGGCAAGCCGTTTGATATTTGCTTCTTTAAGTTTTAAAGCCACCTCTTTCATTTGTCGGCTCTTAGAATTGTCAAGATCAAGTTCTCTTGCCTGTTTTTCCGCTTTTTCTCTGGTAACTGAAACTCCGCTTTTTTTCAGAGTCTGGGCAAAACTTTCCTTGGCATATTCAAGAGTTTTACGTTCTGATAGAACCTCGTCACACATCTGCATAACAAATGCAATAAGTTGAATTCCCTGAATGGTTGGAAATATTTTATCAAGAAAGCCGACAATAGTATAAGCTGAAATTTCAGCTTTTAGTTCTCCCTGGGAGTTCTGAGTCAGATATCCCTGTGTAATAACAGCCTCAACTGATTTAAGCATAATATCATCTTGGTAAAGTCCCAAATCCACAAGTTCATCGACTAAGGTATTAAAAGCAAATCTGTCTATAGATAATCCTTTAGCATTTCTGATTTCCCGCTCTCTCTCAACAGCAATTATAATAGTTGAAATTGTGGAAAGATTATATGTTAACATGGCAATATCAGAATCAATTTCTATCAGCGATGTAATCTCTCTGACAAGGATTTCATCAAATTGAGCTCTTACAAAGGCAGGATCCATTGTTTTCTCGACCATTCTAATTTATTCCTTTTTAATAGTTCTGAATTCAAATATTTTGGTTCAAGTATCCTGATTTATATCATAAATCATTTTCGAAATATTGAATGCCATATTTGATCAATTATCTGGAGTCTTTATATCAAGACAATCTCCATGCCGGTTGAAAACAAGGGACATTGATACTTTAATGTCAAAATCAAGCCGATATGCAATCTGGTTATCATGAACAACAATATCTCCCTGCTTGTAAGTTACTTCGTCTTGGAGCTGGAGTTTATGTTTTTCAAGAATCATTTTCTCTATTGCACCCCAGTCAAGCTCTGCATTGATGAAATCTATGAACTCTTTTTCACTTGATTGAATGTTATCTACACTTGTAATTTTCATAAAAACTTCCAAGGAAATTACTACCATTTATGGTAGGGGGTCATTGATATTCGTCTTTCAGATATGCTTTGTATTAATTTTAAACATTTTGATGACGTTATCACCATTTTTTTTTTTTTTCAATCACAGCATACAAAAAAAGCTGAGTCGTGTTAGTCATACAAACAATTCTACAAGTTGAAATTTTTCAACATCAACAAGACCTCTGTCAGTTATCTTTAATGAAGGAATTACCGGCAGAGCTAAAAATCCCAATGTCATAAAAGGGTCATGAAGTTTAGAACCAAGACTTTGTGCTGCTTCTACAACTTTTTTCATCAAGATATTGACCTGCTCCAAAGGTTCATGGGACATCAATCCGGCAACAGGCAAGGCAAGACTTGCCAGCAGCTTTCTTTCACATACCACAGCAAAACCACCGCCCATATGTTTAACAGCTTTTACCGCAAAAATCATATCATTATCATTTGTGCCAACGACAATGATATTGTGCGAATCATGAGCTACAGTTGAAGCAATAGCACCTTTAGATAACCCAAATCCCGTCACAAATCCCTTTGCCATGCCGCTTTTGCCGGAATAACGTTCAATAACCGCAATTTTAAGCATGTCCCGATTTATATCAGAGATTGCGTAACCATTTTTCTCCAGCACATTCATTATAACCCCTTTCGTAACAACTTGATTGGGAATCACTTTGATAACACGCACTTTACTATTTTT
>JADGBP010000164.1 GCA_015231395.1 Desulfamplus sp.
ATATGTCCGGCAAAATCAGCGGCATTAAAAAGAATAGTATCTAAATCCAGAGTTTTTATTTTTCTATCCTTTACAACTATCTTTCCATCAATAATAACATCTCTGACATCAGCACCTGTCGCAGAGTAAACAAGATGAGATACAGGATGATACATGGGAACCATGTGTGGTTTATGGGTATCAAGAATAATGACATCAGCTCTCTTTCCAATTTCAATAGATCCTGTAATTTCACCCAGTCCGATTGCTCGAGCACCTTCTATTGTTGCCATTCTCAATACTGACAACACATCTAAAACTCCGACATCGCAACGGTGAACTTTATGCAGCTTTGCTGCTGAGTCCATCTCTGTAAACATATCAAGATTGTTATTGCTTGCACTGCCGTCTGTCCCCAGACCTGTATGAATACCGGCACGGATAAAATCCAGAACAGGTGCGATGCCGGAGGCAAGCTTCATGTTGCTTTCAGGATTGTGGGATATTGAAGACCCTCTTTGTTTAATGATCTCAATATCTGAATCTGAAACCCATACGGCATGAACCAAAAGAGTATCTTTATCCAGAAGCCCAAGTCCATCTAAATATTCAG
This sequence comes from Desulfamplus sp., assembly GCA_015231395.1. Lineage (GTDB taxonomy): Bacteria > Desulfobacterota > Desulfobacteria > Desulfobacterales > Desulfobacteraceae > Desulfamplus. The sequence continues at coordinate 593 of JADGBP010000164.1, forward strand.
TCGCTGTTTTCTGATACTGCTGTCTTATATGTTCGTATTCTGAGCGTGTTTCAGCCACATGAATCTGAAACAGGACACCTATGTCTCGAGCAGCTTGCTTTGCATTTATAAGGGTCTCTTTGGAACATGTGTACGGAGAGTGGCAAAATATTGAAGAGGTAATCATGGGGTATTTGTTTTTGAATCTGCGGGCATAATCTATCGCATTTTCAATATTAAGTAACGGATCAACAACTCCAGGTGCAGGAAAATCAATTACCCCCTGACCAAGTACTGCTCTTATACCGGATTCGTAAACTGCTGATGCCACAATCTCTTCATGAAAATAGCCGTCACAGCATGTGGTGGTACCTGAAAGCAGCATCTCAGCACAGGAGAGAAGAGTTCCGCATCTTACAGTTGCAGGATCTACATATTTGGATTCAAGTTTAAACATGTAATCATTTAGCCATGTCATAAGTGGCATATCATCGGCAAAGCCTCGAAAAAGAGACATGGGCAGATGTGTGTGTGTGTTGATAAGTCCGGGCATAATAATCCCTTTATTCGCATCAATAACACACTCGGCATTAATATTCGCCAGCTCATCAATAGTTCCGATTTTAATGATAGTATCTGATTTGATTAAAACAGCACCATTCTCAATAATACGGTTCTGTGAATCCACAGTTATAATCCGACCGTTTTTGATCAGAATATCTCCATCATAAGCAGAAGATTCTTGTGCCATGCTTTGCTGTACGTCCATGCTTTGCTGTACTTCAGTGTTTTGCTCTACTCCCATGTTTTGCGGTTCTTTCATATTTTGTTGCTCTTTCATATTTTTCTGTTCGATGCTTTGATATGAATCGTTCATAAAAACCTCCAAGAACTTCCCCGCCTTTTTCAAGGCTTCTGCTGTTTCTCAAAAACCTTGATATAGTTTTCAGCCCTTGCTGCCAGAAAATTTCCGCTTTTACCACCACACTTGCTTTTCAGATGAATGTCGGAAATAACCATTCCCTTGTCATAGGATTTGCACATATCATAAATTGTGAGTGCTGCCACCGAAACAGCGGTAAGAGCCTCCATCTCGACACCGGTCTTTCCGGATAGAGATGCCTTGGCTTCAATCTTGATGATATTTTTCTCATGATCAGGAAAAAAGTCAACACTTACATGGGTCAGATTTAATGGATGACACATTGGAATCAATTCTGATGTTTTCTTTGCTGCCATTATGCCCGCTATTCTTGCAGTTTCAAGAACATTTCCTTTTTTAACAGAACCAGTAGTTATTTTTTCCAGAGTATCGGGTTTCATTTCAATTAAACCGCATGCCACAGCAATACGCTTTGTGATCTCCTTATCATCTACATCCACCATTCTTACACTGCCGTTTGGGTCGATGTGTGTAAACTCATTCATAAAATATTTCCTTTAAAGTTCTTTCAGGGAGGTGGGGCTGTGACTTATATTGGCTGTCAATTTATTTATCTGGAAAACTATAGACTTCCAGATAAATATTTCTGCATTCTCAATTTTGAAGGGCAACCACAAAGGATTGCCCCTACAGTGCTCTTGCCAATTTACTGATCTGGAAAACTATATTTTTTACCAAAACGCTTTTCATATTGTGCTTTATAAAGAGACGGCAGCCCCAGTTCTGTGCGATTGAGTCCTTCAACAGTCATCCAGTCATTATGCTTGTCTGATAGTGTACCACTCATAGTGACCTTTTGTCCTCCTTTTCGGGAAATGCCAATGAAAAAACCCTGCGGCTGATATTCATACATGGTGGCAGGTGTACCAGAAGATGTATTTCCATAATCGTAAGTTCTCATAAACTCATCTTTAAGTTGACAACTGTAACAGCTCATTTTTTCCGGAGCTTTAATATTCCAGAATACATTGCGAACACCAGCATGTGGCATCACGCTTGTATCACCCCCAGGACATACATAGAACCCCCTCATGTTGTCAAATAGATTTTCGTATGGAAAAAGTCCATGAAAATCAATGACCGCGTCAGTGGAATTATTGGAATCTCTTCCCTCATAGTGAGTTGCTGAGTCTGTTATAACATTGCCTGATGACCAGATTTTCAGTGTTACCGGATGAACAAGCCTTGCGAAAAAATCTGCACGTTCCACCAGAACTCCATGGCTTTGTGCAATAGTTATACCAGCATGTCCTTCAAGTCCATGAAATGTCAAATCATTGGCTGTCATATATGCACATTTGCTGAAAATAATTCCCTGAGTTAAATCCTTAAAAGCCACATTGCGTATCCAGCCATCACGGGCAGAACTTATCCATATGCCTCCCCAGAGATAGTCCTGTTCTTTTGCAGTTCTAACGATTTCTCCATCCTCTCCAAGATAGGGTTTGTGGTGTCTGTAGCCGCCTGACCAACTACTCTGTATGGTCAAGTTTTCAATTCCCACCCCTTGAACCCCGTTAAAAGAGAGAATACGGGGAGAATATCTCAGGAACTGGTTAAACCGTGCGGGTTCGGATAGCAGAATCCTTTTTTTATCAAGAACCTTGTCAATCTTCACGATCCATGTAATTTTTTTAGCAACTTTTCCAAAGGTGTCTGTCTGATCCCTCACGAGTTTCAGGGGGTGAGTTAGCTGGGCTGCAATATCGACTTTATCCGGATCAGGGTGTTCAGGGTCAATCAGGGGATCATCAAACTCAATGATTACAGTCTGTCCTGCCGCGAGTTCTGATGTGTCTATAACATCAACAATTTTCTCTCCCCGCATCAAGGTTTTTGTATAACGTGTAAGCTCTATTGTGGATTCAGAACCCATGACAGCCACAGCCGTCCAATGCCGCCCCTCTTTTTCTGCCGGAACCGTTCCCAGCCTGTAAATACGGTCAGCACGTCCGGGAGAACCCAAATGAAGAGTTGTCTCATTCCTACCCTGCCCTCGAAGAATCACATTGTCATGAGATATCCTGAGAAACCCATTGCCCTGAGTTTTATGAATCTCATAACGTCCTTTGGGCAAAAATACTACACCACCACCTGCTTCGCTTGCAGCATCAATAGCAGATTGGACAGCAGCAGTATCATCATTGCCATCATCAGGAATTGCTCCAAATTGTGGGGATGTCGCATCAAAAAAAGGAACTCCAGTCTTTTCAGCATCAGCACCAATATCAATTTGAAGATCAATATCAATATCAATATCAGGAATCTGTTTATTTCCCATTTGATAGCCAGCGTGGGAAAAATCGGGCAGATGATTTTTTGTTGGTCCATATTTAACGAAATCTCGCCAGACAGATGGAATCCATGTTTGATTGGCTTTAATTGCATGATAACCTTCTGCTTTTAGTTTGTCAGATTGAGCCAAGGTATATGGGAAAAAGGTAAAAAAGATGAATAGTGTCATCAAGACAATCATCAGCAAATATGATTTTAATTGTGTTATTTTAAAAAAAACATATAAATTATCTACATACTTGAATTTTCTAAAAAAAGTTTTTAATGGAGGCATTTTTTTTGTTTACCATTTTTTTGATTGTAAACGCTCATAGTCGGACTGAATTCCGACCACCCAGGAGCATGAAAACAAAAACCTGTTTTCACGGTAAAAAAACTATAGTTTTCCAGATAACCTGAATCAGTGGCACGCTTTTTGATATATCTTGAAATCATGGGGAGGCAAATCTAAATCATGGGGAGGCAAATCTATTTATTACTTCATCTGCAAGGTGAAAGCCAAATTGTTTTTAAATTAGCAATAGGAATCTATAAAAATGAAAAAACTTCTTAATCTTCCTACTGGAGACTCCTCTTTTGAAAGTATCCGCTATAATAAATATCTGTATGTGGATAAAACAAAACACATATATCAGATGATTGATAGTGGCAAATACTATTTTTTATCCCGACCAAGAAGATTTGGAAAATCCCTTACTGTATCTACTTTGAACTGTATCTTTCAGGGGAAAAAAGAGCTGTTTAAAGGACTTTGGATTGCCGACAACCGCGATTTAGAGTGGAAAGAACACCCTGTTATCATGATTGATTTTAACCAGATCAGCCATGATACTTCTGAAAATTTCATTATAAGTCTCTCAAGATCACTTGTAAAAACTGCCGAGATATATGGAGTTAGTTCAGACGCTCCTCTTTTAAAAGATCAGTTTAAAGAGCTTGTTATTTCACTTTACCAAAAAACTGGTATGCCAGTAGTAATTCTAATAGATGAATATGACAAACCTATGATTGACCATATTGGCAAAGGCGAAAATTCTTTAAATATCGCCAAAGCAAATAGAGAGATTCTTAAAAACTTTATGGGAGTAATCAAGGGAGGTGATGTAACCCCTGTTGTAAGATTTGTTTTCATAACAGGAGTATCTAAATTTAGCCGTGTCTCTATTTTTTCAGAGCTGAATAATCTAAGCGATCTGACAATGAATAGAAATTACGCTGATATGTTAGGTTATACACAAGCAGAGTTAGAGAGCTATTTTTCAGGACATATCCAGCTATTTGCCCAGGAGTTGGGAGAGACATCCAAGGCAATTTTTGAAAAATTAAAAAATTACTATAATGGATACAGGTTTTCTGAAATAGATATAAAGGTTTATAATCCTTTTTCTGTTCTGAATTCTCTTGAAGAGAAAGCTTTCAAAAATTACTGGTTTGAAACAGGAACCCCTACCTTTCTTGTTAATCTTTTGAAAGAGAAAAATTGTTACCCTCCAGCAATTGAAAACATGCAGGTTACCGAAGCTCTTTTTAGCATGTATGACCTTGAACATTTCCAACCCGAAGCTCTGCTGTTTCAGACAGGCTATGTTACCATAAAAGATGTTGAAGAGAGGCTCTACACATTTGGCTATCCAAATAACGAGGTGAAAACAGCGTTTCTTGAAAATCTGTTTTATTCATACACAGCAGAAGTTAAGGAAAATTCTAAATTTATGCTTTTGTCCAAATATCTTAGAGAAGAAAATTTTAACGATTTTATTGATACCATGAGAGCTATTTATGCCTCTATTCCATATACTTTGGAAAACAGGCGTGATGAATCCTATTTTCATACAATATTTTATCTTATGGTCTCAGCCTCAGGAGTTACAGCAAGAAATGAAGTTTTGACATGCAATGGGAGAATTGATCTTGTAATAGAATTTCTGGACAAGATTTTTATTATAGAATTTAAATGCAATCAAAGTGCAGATGCAGCACTTGAACAGATTCTTGATAGAGGATATGAAAGAGCAACAAAATATGAAAGAACCGCAAAACATGGGAGTAGA
>JADGBP010000165.1 GCA_015231395.1 Desulfamplus sp.
ACAGATGTATCAAGCGAAGCATGAAGCATCTTTTCCGTTTGTGGAAACAGCAAAGATTTGGGAGAGAGGACAGTGTCTGCTCCCTCCATGACTGGAAACTCTTTTTCAGACAGTTTTCCGAAAATATATTTATCTTTATCTTTTACAGGACCGAACAGAAGATATTTTTCCCTTGATTTATCAATTCCGCTGGTCCAGTCTTTTTTGTCAATCTTTATGACTTTCATAATTTTGGTGCCCTTATTTATTAATCAACCTGGCTTGAAAGTTTCCTCTCAAGCATCTGAGTGTTCAGCTCAGGGTTAGTTGACAGCGGTGGGTAGTTGACATTACTTGATGAAATCATCAGGATCATCAGGATTAAATGTGTCTAATGGGGGACGCTTTGTCATATCAAGCCCAGCTTCCCAGCCAAAAAGATCCAGAGCGTCTTTATTCAGCTTTCTTGTAAACGCCCTTACATGGATATCCATGGGGCAGGCTGATTCACACGCTCCGCAATCTGTGCAGCGTCCAGCACAATGGAATGCCCTGAGGAAATGAAATGTCTGTATATCTGTTTCATTTTGTCCCTTTCCTACCCATTGAGGGCCGGACTCATCAACAAAACATTTCGGGCAGTAACAGAGTGGACAGGCGTTTCTACACGCATAACAGCGAATACAATTTTTCAGCAGATCCTGAAAATAGCTCCACTTCGCGTTTGGCTCCATTGCTTCAATGGCTTTTACATCTGCAAAAGGTGCTTCAATTTTCTGCTCTTCAATCAATTCCGCAGCCAGCACATCATATATCACAGGATTTTTATGCGTGCATGTCAAACAATTGTCCCTGAGATGATCAGGTCTGTTTTTATCAGTCATGCCGCTACATGGAACTCCGATGATATAAAGTTGATCCCTTGAGATTTTATTTTCAACAATGTGGTTGACAATGTTTCTCGAATCGCACCCCTTGGCAATAACACCAATTTTCTCTTTTCGCCCAGTGATATAATTGGCAAGATTCATGGTGCAACTGCTGTCCCATATAAATTTGTCAGCCTGCTCGGGAGTCCTTGCCATGTAGGGTTTGCTGGTCATGGGAAGAGTTCCTTCGGCAAAACCCATCACCATGTCAACCGTGCCCTCTTTCAGGATACTTGAGGCAAGTTCCCGTATTTTTTGTGTTAAACTATCCATGTAACTATAACCCCTTAATCTATTTTTTTTACAAATTTATCAATGGGACCAAGAGCTTCGACGCTGTTTGCAACCTCTGTCGCCACATTTACAAATTTTCCTGCTTCAGCAGAGGATATCCAGGAAAATTGAAGTCGCTCTTTTTCCATACCCATGTGCTCAAAAAGATTGGCCATGAGTGCAAATTTCCTGCGTGCATAGTAATTACCTTCCAGGTAATGGCATTCACCAGGATGTCAGCCGGAAACCCATACACCATCAGCACCTTCCCTGAATGCGGAAAGTATGAATTTCGGAGTTACCCTGCCAGTACATGGTATTCTGATAACACGTATGTTTTCAGGATACTGCATCCTGCTTACACCAGCAAGATCCGCAGCACCGTAGCTGCACCAGTTGCACAGGAAACTTACTATTTTTGTTTTTTTCTTTTCAGCCATTGTTCCTTCAGCCATATTTAAAATTCTCCTTAAAAGCAGGGGCAAATATCAAATGATTTTTTCACCCCTGCAAAATTGATTTTTTTACCCCTGCAAAATCATAATCTTAAAACTCTATGCAAAGACAAAAATCAAGCCGCATCAACAAGAGCGGATATTTGGGAAAATATCTGATTTGTGTCAAAGCCTTTAAGATGCAGGGCACCTGACCTGCAAGAAGCAACACAAAGTCCACAACCCTTGCAAAGTACAGGATTTATTTCAGCTTTGCCAGCAGAACGACCATCTTTAACAAATGATGGTGCTGAATATGGACAAACAGATACGCATACACCGCAGGAACTGCAATTATTTGGATTGGCCATAGCAACATTACCGCTTGTTTTTACAGTCTCTCTTGCAAGAAGAGTTACAGCACGGGAGGAGGCTGCCATTCCATGTGCTATTGATTCGTCAATCGGTTTTGGATAATGAGCGAGTCCGCAGAGGAACACACCGTCAGTTGCAAACTCAGAAGGTCCAAGTTTTGCGTGTCTTTCAACAAAAAATCCATCTTCATTCAATGGAACCTTAAAAAAGTTTGCGATTTTTTCATCTCTGTTTGGCACAATTGCAGAGGCAAGCGTCAAGATATCCGCATCAATTTCAAGTGGCATCTGAAGAACATGGTCTGTTACAGTTACAAGAACTTTTCCATCTTCAAGAACAACCTGAGGTTTGTTATCAAGGCTGTAACGAATAAAGATAACTCCAACTTCTCTTGCCTTTTGATAGTTGTATTCTCTCTCTCCGTAAGCTCTTATGTCCCTGTAAAGAATATAGACATCCATTTCAGGATTTATCTTCTTTAATTCAATTGCATTGTCAATTGAGTGAGTACAGCAAACCCTTGAACAATATGGGCGTTCAGAGTCTCTTGAGCCAACACACTGAATAAATACAGCAGATTTCATTGTCTTAAGGCTCTGGTCATTTGCCATGAATTTCTTGTCAAGATCAAGAGTTGTTATGATTCGCTCATCTTGTCCATAGTGATATTCAGATGGTTTTAACCCTGAAGCACCAGTTGCGATAACTGCAACTCCATGCTCGATTTCTGAAACTTGCCCGTTACATGAAAGTTTTGATTTAAAGTTGCCGACAAAACCTTGAACATCTTCCAAAGTTGTATTCAGGTGAAGATGTATTTTATCACTATTCTTTATATTCTCTTTTATAACCAGAAGCTGTTTCTGGATATCTTCTCCCTTGAAGGTGTGGAAAAGGTCGTTGGCCGCGCCGCCAATTTTTGAGTCTTTTTCAATAACATGAACTTCATAACCCTGATCAGCAAGATTTTTTGCAGCGGTCAAACCTGAAAGTCCGCCACCAATAACCATTGCAGCCTGATTAACTTTAAGTTCAACCTCTTTTAAAGGCTCCATCAGGGCAACCTTGGAAACTGCCATACGAACAAGGTCTTTTGCCTTTTCAGTTGCAAGTTCCGGGTTATTTTTATGAACCCATGAGTCCTGATTTCTTATATTGGTCATTTCAAACAGATATTTGTTAAGACCTGCCTTAATGAGAGTCTCCTGAAAAAGAGGCTCATGAGTCTTGGGGGTACACGCTGCAACAACTATGCGGTTTAAGTTATGCTCTTTAATAAGTTTTGCTATTGTGTCCTGTGAATCTTGGGCACAAGAGTAAAGGTTGTCTGTATAATATTCTACAAATGGAAGAGTTGCCGCATAATCTCTTACTGCTGGCACATCCACAACTCCAGCGATGTTGGTTCCGCATTTACATACAAAAACACCAATTCTTGGAGCTTCTCCTATGACATTTGTCTCAAGGATACTTTCCGCTTTTTTGGTCATGGTGTCTCTTGCAGAACTTAAAAGAGAGCCGGCTCCAGCAGCAGCAGCACTTGAGTCAACAACGGCCTGAGGAATATCCTTTGGACTCTGAAACGCACCTGCGACAAAAATACCTTTGCGGCTTGTCTCAACAGGAGAGAAGCTTGATGTCTTGGCAAAATTACCTTCAGTAAGTTCAATGCCAAGTTTTTTGGCAAGATCTATCGTCTCAGGAGCTATCTGAAGCCCAACAGAGAGGACAACCATGTCAAATATCTCTTCAACGATCTCACCATTCTCAGTTACATATCTAAGGCTTACATCATCAGAATCAAGAATGGGATTAATGGTATGCACACGGCTTCTTACAAATCTGACACCGCTCTCTTTGGCACGGTTATAGTATCTTTCAAACTCTTTGCCGTGAGTTCTCATATCCATATAGAATATCGCACAGTCAAGATCATCGCCCGCATGCTCTTTGGCAATTACAGCCTCTTTTATGGCATACATGCAGCAAACTGAAGAGCAATATTTGTTGTCACACTTGTTCATGTCTCTTGAGCCAACGCATTGGAACCAAGCTATTTTTTTGGGATCTTTTTTGCGTTCAGCAAGAAGTTTATCCTTCTTTTTTGTGGGATTCACTGGAACATGTGGAAGTGTCAGGATATGTCCCTGTGTGGGACCTGAAGCAGAAAGAATCCTTTCAAACTCCATGGATGTTACCACATTGGGCAGGTGGGAGTACTGATAGTTGTCAAAAATCTTTGGGTCATATGGCTTGAAACCTGGAGAAAAGATAACTGCCCCTGCATTCAGGGTAACCTGTTCCTCTTTCTGATTGTAGGCAATAGCCTTGGCAGGACAGACCTCTTCGCAGGTGCCGCATTTGTCCTTGGTAAGTTTCAGACAGCTTTCAGGATCAATAACATACTTTAGAGGTACTGCCTGTGGGTATTCAACATAGATGGCTTTGCGGCTTACAAGCCCCATATTGTAGTGATCTACAATTTTGCTTGGACACTTTTCCGTACATGCACCGCATCCCACACAGAGGTTTTCATCCACATATCTTGGCTTTTTAAGGATATCAACCTGAAAATTACCCTCTTCGCCTCTGATGTCAATAATATTTGATAATGTTAAAAGTTCAATGTTTAAGTGCCGGCCGACCTCGACCAGTGTTGGTGAGATAATTCACATGGCACAATCATTGGTAGGAAATGTCTTGTCAAGCTGGGACATTGCCCCGCCAACAGATGAACTTTTTTCCACGAGGTAAACATAATAGCCTGAGTTGGCGAGATCCAGGGCAGAGAGCATTCCTGATATCCCCCCTCCCACCACTACTACTGAACCGGTTGCTTTGCTGGTCATCTTAAACTCCTGATTTTTTCATTGCTTTTGTTGATCTTGTTAACGTTTTTTATCTAGTTAATATTTATCTAAGTCTTGTTCTTAAATGTCTATCTAAGTCTTGTTCTGGTTAATGTTTTATTTATAAAATATAAGCGGTTTTGACGCAATTTTGGCAGGATTGAAATTCTTTATTCGTGGTTGCCGGAACTCGTCCACGACGATTTATTCCGGTAAATATGTATCATCCAAGACCTGTTCCAAGGAAAAAGGAGATTCATCAGGAAAGGTAGATTTGGGCAGGTCTGTTTCCTTTACAGCAAATAAGACAGCCTTGAGATATGCTTTTTCAAACTGCTTATTTAATTGATATTTCAAACTTGGATTATCCTGTAGCAAGTCAATAACTTCTAAGCGTTGTGCTTCAATAGTTGCAAGCCAACTGTTACCGCGTCTTTGAGGCTGATAGACCCATTTTAAAAGATGTCCTATCAAGACAGTTAATCGATGCAATAACTCACGCTTTTCACTTACCCCCATGCTGTCTAATTCCTCAATTAAATTATTAATATCCAAATTATCAAGCATTCCAGATTTTAAAATATCTGCCTGTTGTTGTGTCCATGCGTAAAAATCATGTTCATGCAGAGAATCATGTTCCGAAAGATAATCATCCTCAGGAAACAAAATCTGTTTTGAAAGAGAATTCTTCTCGTGCAAAGAAGTTGGCATGATTTGCTCCAGTATTTTCCCGTTTTGAGTGTTATACCAAATCAAACAATGATACTAATTAGGCTATAACAGTCATATATATATATGTTTTATAACGCAACATGACACGAATTTTCCGCACAAACTTAGATTCAAAACGCTGGCTTGTCAATAAAATTCTCATTACAAAAACGGGATAATAATGAGAATATATGAAAAAACCGTCGCAGAGTTGTCTTTTTAACTCTCACCCCCAACTCTCAAGGCGTAAACCCCTTTTGGGGATATATGAAAAGTGCCCAAATTTTACTTGCAAAAGGGAT
>JADGBP010000166.1 GCA_015231395.1 Desulfamplus sp.
TTATCTATCTCCAGCCAACCCTGAACCTTTATAGATTTCAGTTCACTGAAGCTGATGTATCCCCACTCAGCGTTTTGATAGTCCTGATTCAAGATAGCGAAGCCCCAGAACAGATCCTCACTCGCATAAAAGTAAGATAAATAAAATTTAACTTTAAGGGGTTATTCGGGGATTTGTCCTTGAATAACCCCTTTTGTTTTTTCTGGAGGGTATTGCAGATGACAAAAGAACAGGAACAAAAATATAAAAACGCTGATGTTTTAAGGGAAATAATAACAACAACATTAAAAGGTAAAAAGTTCAAGTTGGATTGCGGGCATTACGTCACCATCTGCCATCAACTAGGAGCTGACATTACTATCAGAAACGGCGTTAATCTTAAAATAATTTGCAGCCAGTGCGGATATTAAAAGGAGGGAATTATGGAAAACGATAAAGTTAGATCTGTCTTGGAGCAGATCCTTAAGGCATTTGAGAATGGAACAATTCCTGAAGCCGTTGCTATTGCATCCTTTCCAGTACCAGAAGGTCTTCCGTCTAGTAAGTGGACTATCAGAAATCGTACTATAATGGCATTGTCCGGGACTATCGATGCTCGTGGATTTAACCAGTGGAAGGAAGTTAATCGCTACGTCGTCAAAGGCTCAAAATCTATCCATATCCTCGTCCCTTGTTTCAAAAAAGAGGATGATGAAGCAGGTGAGGAAGAAGCTGTATTAAGGTTTTTCAAGGCTATGCCTGTGTTTCCTGTAGAACTGACCTTGGGCGAGCCACTGGACTACCAGAACATAGAACTTCCGGATCTCCCCCTGATTGATCGTGCTATCGAATGGGGAATCAAAGTCAAGGCAGTTCCTGGAAATTATCAATACTACGGCTACTTCTCACCTAATCGCAAAGAGATTGGATTAGCTACTCCATCAGAGAAGACCTTTTTTCACGAGTTGGCTCATTATGCTGACCTTATTATTAAGGGGCATCTCAAGCCCGGACAAAATCCACTTCAAGAAATTACTGCGGAGCTATCAGCATCTGCACTCTGTAGAATAGTCGGTAAGTCAATGGATGATATGACTGGCAACAGCTACAAGTACATTAGAAGATATGCAGAAAAACTCAAACTATCCCCTGTCAAAGCCTGCCTCAAAGTTCTTTCTGATACGGAAAAGATACTTGATCTAATCCTGCACGGGAATCAGGATGGCATTACCACAAACTCAGCTACAGAACAACAGGCTCAGGCAGCTTAATGGAGGTGTAACAATGAAAGTTTTTACAGGTCTTGTCTATAAGGCGAAAAGAGGTTGTGTGTATCGGACAGATACAGCAAGGGATCGCCGTTATAACTGCTACATCCCTGTGTTTACAGGCGATTATTGTATCGTAGATTGCTGGGTGTGTGATGCCAACGGTAATGTTCACCCAGATTTCGACTGCTGTGGTGTTCCTATAGACACGGATATTCTAGGTACAGTGATCAACAAAATAGACTGATTCAAAAATAACATTAAAATAACTTAAAGGGCATTGGCGGGCGTATTGTCTGTTAATGTCCTTCTTACTTTGGAGGCAAGAACAATGAGTTACGAAATAGAGATTAGATGTTCGTACTGCGGGGAATATCTTGGAGTGAAGCAGACAGAAAGACTTACATCATTTGCACTTATGATGGAGGCACAGGGGCTGCCAATGGTCAGTCATGGCATTTGCCAGAGATGTAGGCAGTACGCCCTTCAAGACATCATGTCTTACAATGATAAAGTAGGCTCTTATGACGACAGATAATATTGAAAAATTTTAACCCGCCCCATACCTACGCAGACAATGATCTGCCTTTTTAGTTATAGTAAAATTGTAGTACCATCACTGCTACATCTATAACAGACTCAACTTCAGTTTAAATTAGTACCATCACTGCTACATCTATAACAGACTCAACTTCAGTTTAAATTAGTACCATCACCGCTACATCAATAAAAAACTCATTTCAAAGCAGTACCATCACCACTACACCTACAAAAAACCACACTTCCAAACCACTCCAACCACATCTCCCTCTACAGCTAAAACCCTCTCCAACCTGCAACTGAAATCACACAAAAATAAAAAGTATCAGGAGTGCCAATCATGGAACGTTCTCTACACCTACCTCAGCCATATCCAAAAGAATACACAATCAAAAATAAGTGGTCTTGGTGAGGGTGCTGGTTGGTGTCGTTATGTTGGTGCTACAGTAAATATGATCTATTAATTTATTATGAATCTATAATGTAAAATGTAGCTCTCTTTTACATTTGAATTTTATTCCACAATTAAATTTTAAACAGACTCAGGCAAAGAAAGCGAGAAGCTGGAGTTGTAGTTGAGTTGGCTATGTTGTAGTTGAGGGTGCTTCATGGTGTTATGAATTAAGTACTACATAATATTTATATTAACTATACCGTAACGTCTCATCTGAGATGACAATATTATTTTTTTATACAATATTTTTACCCCCCCCAAAAAAAATATTTGTTCCTGCCATTACCTCTAAAAGCCCTGTTTACCTATATTTCAGCTTAATAACTGGCTGGAAAAGTGCCTTATTAATGTAACCTCTTATATAGTAGAGAGCATATATATTTTATATTTATATGACTCTATTAACAATAAAACTATTTAATATTGGAGGATTAAGAATGGCACTAAAAGATTACAGCATCGGTGATTTATCAGCACTTGTTAATGTTTCATCTAACACATTACGGTTTTGGGAGAAACAAGCATATATACCCACACCAGAGCGTATGATGCTTGGGCAAAGAGGTTTTAGACGGTATTCTGAAGGTGATTTAGCATTGATTAAAATGTTTAAAAATTATGTGGATGAGGGACTAACATTAAAAGCAGCAGCGGCAAAATTAACAAAAATAATGGGGGAAAAATAATTATGAGATTAAATCCAACTGAAAGACTACAAAAGAATCCGAATAGTTACAAAGCAGGTGTGGCAGCATATTGTTACGACTGCTCAGGTTTTAACAGGGCTGAAGTAAAAAGATGTGAGATTAAAAGTTGTCCATTATACAATTTCAGACCTTACAAAACTAAAAAAGAAACTTTGCAGTAATTTTATCTGTGGCCTTCTTCACGAGGAGGAGGTCACATTTTAATGGAGGAACCATGGTAAAAAATTATAATTATTTTATAGAGGGTCTGGCAGAAATCTATCATACACCATTATCCCAACTCAAATATTTTGAGAAACACAATATTTTACCAATTCCAGAAAAGGTACTAATAGGTAAGCGGCTAAGACGCCAGTATTCACTTCATTATTTATTGAAACTCAAACAGTTAAAAACTCTTCTTGACCAAGGAGTTACATCCAAAGAAGCAGCAGAAATTTTAAATTGTAATTTATAACACACCTTGACAAATGACACAAAAATGCTTATCTTGTAGGTTTAAGATACACTCATCGCCACCTGTTTCCCGCGTCAGAGGCAGGTGGTATAGCCCCAAACTCTATTTAAAGGAGTTTTATATGAACAAAAATTAACAATGAATAAGGATTACCCCGCTATGGCTCAACCACATTTTAATAGAACGTCACATCCACTTGATGTTCACCTCTCTTGCAAAGCTCAGTCAATTCAAAAATTAACTGATGATATTTTAGATGAAATAGCCAATGTCATACCTATTCAAAGCAGAAGCCGTTCAAGGTGGGTTTTTAAAAAAGTGCTTATTAACCTTCTTGTCAGTGAATTAAGCAGTGACTGCATCAGATATTCACGTAATAAAAATGACTATGGCACTCACAAAAGGTATGGGCATAGCTTCACGTATGACCGGCTTATAGACATTATGGACGCTTTGGCAGCTCTCTATTATATCGACACCGTAAAAGGAAGCTGGAATAAACAGAAACAAAAAGGAAGACAAACCAGAGTCCGGGCATCAGAGAAGCTGCTGCAGAAACTCATAAAAAATCTACACGGCGAGTATATTGAATTAATTGACCACGAAGCGCCCCAACAGCTTATGCAGTTGAAAGATAAAAATAAACAACTTATTCAATACTCAGAAACAAGAGCCATCACTAAACAACGTAACGAGTTGAAACAATATAACCAGTTCATTAATGAACAAGATATATCTGTAGAACTTTCTGCGGGGGTTGAAGTAGATAACATATTCTGGATTCAGAACTTACTACAGGGGTGGCTGAAAGGAACTGTCAGTGTAAATAACATATCCATCACTGAAGAGTTGAAGTTCTATCCTGACAACTTTATTACCAGTGCCGACACCCTACTCCCATTAAATTTACCAAATAATAACCTAATACCACTCAATACCCTTTATCAAGAACCAAGCACTATATCAACTACATCATTTACACCAACAAACACCAATAACATTTATCCATTAATACTACCCTCTACACCAACAAGCACCAACTATAATAACACTATAGCAACCATAACCCTTACACCAACAAGCACCAATAATACCCATAACATTAATACTCAATACCCTAATACCATACCAAGTTCTATCAATACTAATACAATTAACACTAACCAATTACCTACTAACCCAATACAAACTATTAATAAAGATACCCTACCATCCATTACTAAGGAGAAACGACGAAGATGCCCGTCAGACAAGCCTCTACAGATTTTAAATGATTTCTTCCAAAGCCTTGTTTCATTCAATAAAAACCTTAAAATCATGAAGCATAATATCAAGGATAATCCTGATTTCAAGAAGCTGAAACTGTTCAAACGTTTCTGGCAATTTATGAATAAGCCACGACCTCTTTATGAGTATGGGATTAATAATCTCAGTTTGAATCTAAAATATAAAAGTCTCCATAGAGTTTTTAATGTTAGCTTTGGAAAAGGTGGACGATTTTATGGTGCTGCTCATTTGGGTTTACCTTCACATATGCGAGGCTGGCTGCAGATTAATGGAGAACCAGTGGTAGAATTAGACTATGATGCACTTCACATTAGAATGCTGTATCACCGTAAACAACTGGACATTACTGATGACCCCTACAATATGATTGAGGGTGATGAGGAAAGGAACATCAAGAAGAAAGTTCTTCTGACCGCTATTAACGCTCCTGATGAAAAGAAAGCTGTTAAAGGTATCAGGAAAGAACTTATAGACTCAGGCATAACAGGGAGTATCTTAAAGGATGCTGCTATCAAAGACCTGCTCCATAGAGCTAAACAAGCCCACCCGTTAATTGCGGATGAAATAAATTCAGGGCAAGGTATAATGTTACAGAATTTAGATAGTAAAATAGCCAGTGGTATCTTAATAAATTTGATGCGTAAGGGGATTCCAGTCCTGCCTGTTCACGATAGTTTTATAGTGCCAGAAAGATTTGAAGAGGAGTTACGGCAGCAGATGATTCAGGAGTATGAAAAAATGTTTAATTTTACTCCGACTATTTCAAAGAAAAATAAAAAATATAAGAAACGGCAGAAGAATATTTATTGTTTGTCATAACATTATCTCCAGCCCCCGCCGTTAATGGATGGCTGGAGTTAGCATAAAGTATAGTAATAATAGAGTATAATTGTTAAGTAGTACCTATCTGACAACCATTCACGCACCTTTTAACGTCTACCATTGAAGCACCATTTTAACGACCACATACTGAGTGCCATCCGTGCTACAACCAAGCACCAGCAATCATGGATTCAGCACCTGTAAGACCCTGTAGTCAAACCAGCAGCTATTAATAATGATCTGCTACTGTTTCCTTTTGCAAATGTTTGGGTGGCTTGGTGCTGACGTATATATAAAATTTAGTACTACTAT
>JADGBP010000167.1 GCA_015231395.1 Desulfamplus sp.
GTATCAGGCTGCTTATGCTTAACCACAACAGAAATTTCAATTAGACTATTAGCAAGCCCAGCAAGTTCAGGAATTTGAATAATTCCATTTTCCAATATAGTAGTATCAAACTTTAATGCTTCCATGAATTTATCCTTTTAACAGCAAAATGATTTTAATTATACTTTGCTCGGTCTTAATTTGAGCTTTTATTTTATTGCCCTGAGCTAAAGCTCTGGGCTAACTTAATGAAAGCCCACTTAAGTGGGCTTCTGAATCACAATCTTACTTTTAGCATAAAGATATTCAGGGTCTAAATCTAAACCATTCTCCCACTCCACAGTATCAAAACTGACACGGACTTTTTTAAATAAGTTTAAATCAGTAAGTTCTTTGAATCGTCCATAAGATAAAATAGGCTTTGCATCAAAAATTTTCTTTTCTCCATTATCAAAGCATAAAAATAATTTGTAATTATCTACAGCTTCAACAGATATTACTCCTTTATACATACTCCCTCTCCCTATTTTTATAATGGATTAATTTTATAAAGAGTCTCTTGATTCATAGCAAGCTCCCAATTTGCTCTCAGCTCATCAATATGCAATTCTGCCCATGCCTGCACTAATCTTTTCTGTTTTCTTGGTAATTCACCTTCTATAATTTCAATAGAATCAATACTGAATGATGCTTTATCTTCATTGTAATAAGCATGAAAATGAGGTGGGTTATGCTCATCTGGTGAAAAATACATTCTTATTATTATTCCATAAAACATTGATATTGTGGGCATTTTAATATCCCTTTTGTAATTATCTAATTAATTGCTCTAATTTCAACTCCAACTCACCAAGAACACTTTTTATTTGGCTGTTCATCAAAACCTTATCCTTTACTAATAATGCTTTTTTCTTCTGCTGATTCAAACTTTTCAACAACTCAAATTTTTTAAGCAGTTCTAAAACCTCTTTGCTGTTATACCAAACAGAACTATTTATAAAATTTGTTATTCTTAAAAAGAGTGCTGGATGTGTTGCAATAAATGCTTTTGTCATGGCTTCAATATAAAGTTCTATTTTATTGACTCTATTCACAAGATTTTCAAAATCAAGTGCTTTTTCAAAAAGAGATTCATGCTGATTATAAGAATTTATAGTATCAGGCGATGTAATGACTCTCTGTTCAAGCACAATTTGACAAGACTCTTTTAAATTTATCCGCTTAACAGCAAATGAAAAAGATTCTTGATTATTATCATAACAATGTATCACACAAAAAGGCTTTATAAGCTGATGCAGAATTGTTGATACTGACTCTGCTTGTCTTATGTTTGCTATCTCAACATCAAAAAACATAATCACTTCGCATCTGTAAAGCTCATCAATATAGGAAGGAATTGACTCACCGCTGATCTGGCAGGTAAGCTGTATAGCTTTTAAACTGTTTTTAAGAATCTTTTTATCTTCTGGCTTGAGAACTTCTGAGAGAATGGTCTTTATGGCTATTTTGCGGTTTACCTGATATTCAAGAGGGATATTTATCATGGATATTGCTCTGCTTCTGCATTTTACAATTATTTTCAGTCTATAACCAGAAACGAAACAAGCTCAAAATCATCTGTTGTCTCTGATGCAAAAGGATTTTTATATCCACTAAAATCAAATATGCTCTGCTCTGCCTGCTTCTCTTCCTCTCCTTGTATTGAACGAATAGCACTATTCAAAAGTCCTGAATAAAAACTCATCTCTTTTATATTCATGGTTTCTTGTAAAAACTTATCAACCAAAGGTTTTATAGGTGTATTCAAACCATAACAAAATTTTCTATACATTTTGAGTAATTCCCTTGCATGACTATTGCCATATATCACGTTACCTGTTCTATCTATGAAAACAAGATAATATGGATAGAGCGTAGAGTCATTAGCTGGTTTTGCAATATCGTTAGAATGTTTAAAACAGAAGATAACACCTGAGAGCTTTTTGTCCTGATGCTCAGTAGTATCTTTGCTGTCACTTAATCCAGCTTGAGTAACTGCATAAATTCCACGAGGGATTTTTTTAATATCAGGCGTGGTTTTAATATACTCTGCGAGCTCAAACAGATATTCATTCATGTTTAAATCTGTCAAAGATATGTTTTCAGAAGTTTCATCAATATCAATGACCTCTTCCCTTAACCGTTCAAGCTGGCGGTTTCTAAAACTTATATCATTCATCTCTGGAGTTAAAACATCTTCATCACCTGTAGCTGTGATATTTGCTGAAATCATCTTGCTTTTTACTCTTTTCTCAAGGCTTAGATACTCATTCAATGCCATATCTGGAAAGAAGTTGACCATTTTTATATCTTTGTTAGTGCTTCCAATACGGTCAATCCTGCCGAATCTTTGAATCAAAGTTACAGGATTCCATTGAATATCATAGTTTATTACGCAGTCGCAGTCTTGGAGGTTCTGCCCTTCTGAAATACAATCTGTTCCAATAAGAATATCAACCTGTCTGGTAAGCGGCAGCTCTTTTTTTATTCTGGAACGAGGTGAGAATGCGGACAGGATTGAATCAAAACTTTTATCAATATTTCCACTGCTGACACGAGGTTTACCTGTTCCGCTTATCATGGCAGTAATAATATCTTTTTTTAGAAGATTACTTTTTTCTTTTTCAGTTATTTGTAATGAGGTTAAATATGGGGCAAGCTCATCATATAAATAATTGGCTGTATCTGCAAAAGCTGTGAAAATCAAAACCTTACGATTTTCAGCATTATATGGGGTATGCAACACCTTATTTTTTACAATATCTTTAAGTTCAGCAAGTTTATTATCTCTTTTTTCATATAATACAGTTTTCACTTCATCATAAAGCTCATCAAGAACCATTTTATCGTAATAAAGGTCTGTCAAATAGTCGTTTATCTTGAGATGCTTCACTTTTATAGTGTATTTATAATCCAATGCTGGTTCATCATTTTCAAGAAAATCATCTTCCATCTCATTGATATTGGTTGGTAATGCTGAATCTAAAGACCCAACTGAATCATCAAGTTTTACATCCTTATTTTTGCTATTGTCCAGCAGGTTAATATAACCCTCGATCCTCTCTTTTAATCTTCTTATTGTCTCCCCAAAAGCAAATACAGAGCTGTCAAGACGCTTAAACAGATTGAAACGGTGCATCTTTGCAGTTAAAAACTCACGGTCTTCATGGCTGAATATGATTTTATTGTTATATGTGGTCTGATAGCGTTCCCGATAGTATGCTTTATATTCAGATTTTATATATTTCATGGGAATATAAACAGCTAAGATAAGCTCTTCGAGCTTCATGTTGGTATCTTTAAAGTTGAGAAGCTGCTTTTGTGAATCAATATGGGGTGTATAAGTGTCAGGCTTGAGTTTATTAGGAAATTTACCAACCTGACCAGTGCCGTAATAGTTTGTGATGTGCTTTCTGCTTCTGGATATGGTCAATTTCTCAAGAAGTCTGTAAAAATCTGCTGGTAAAATGCTTAAAAGAGAATCTTTATCCTTATCTTCTTCTTTCTCATTGTCTCTGTCTTTTTCCCATTGATTCAAGACCCTGCTGGTATTGCGTAATAAATTTGAAATGCTTGACAGCCCATTATCTTCAAAAGCATCATCTTTATCAGCAGTGATAATGCTTATCTGGTTGCGAAGGTCATTTAAAGAGTTGTTTACAGGAGTTGCAGATAAAAGGAGAACCTTTGTGTTTCTATTTTGTCTTATAACTTCTTCAAGAAGCCTTTGATACCTTGTTTGTCCAAACTCTTTTTCGGTTCTGTTCCTAAAATTGTGGGACTCATCAATTACTACAAGATCAAACTTGCTCCAGTCAAATCGAGATAAATCCCACCCGCTTCGAGATTCACCTTTATATCTTGATAAATCAGTATGAAACATAATTTTGTAATAAAATGTTTCATCTAAAATACTATCTTTGTAAGCCCCTTTAAATGAATTCCAGTTGTCATAAAGCTTTGCAGGAGTCAGAACAAGAACATTATCCTGCCTCATCTCAAAATATTTAATCACAGCAAGAGCTTCAAATGTTTTACCAAGACCTACACTGTCAGCTATGATGCAGCCATTGTATTTATTTATCTTTTGAATTGCAGACAGCACACAGTCTTTTTGAAAGTCATAAAGCATATTCCAGATTTTTGTCTTTTTAAAATTCATGTTATCTTTTTCAAAACGGTCAACACCATCATCTAATTGTGTGCCAAAAAGTTCATGAAGAGTAAAATAGTAAAGAAATTCGGGTGAATGTTCTTTATAGACTGATTCTAAACTTGATAAAATCTGAGCTTTGTAATCTTCTGTAAAATCAGGTTTGTTCCATATTTGGTTAAAAGTATTTCCTGCTTTGATGATCTGCTGCCTATCCATACTTTCATAAATCACTGAATCAAAATTAATATGACTTACTTTTGATTTTTGAGCTTTTGGTGAGAACTCTAAAGAAGATGATCCTTGAATCATAAGTTCTTCATCAATCAATAGAAGATTTCCTTTAATTTGGCATAATGCAGATGTTCTTTTAATGTTGATGTGCTTTTGAATAAAATCATACATGAATTTTGCTTGTTCAAAATGGTGCAGCTTATTTTTTTGAATAATATCATAAGAATTGAACAAGGTATCTTTAGCAGACAGTTCTATATTTTGGGGATAAAGTTCAAATTCTCTAAACACCTCTTTGTTGTTGGGCAATGAATGGGTATTGCGGATTATAAAATTTATCTGCTTAACATTTTTCAGATTTTGTTTAAGCATTGAAAATACAGTGAGTGTCAGCTTGTCATTAATAATATTAACAATGCTGTTTTTCTGTGTTTTTAAAGTGTTGTTGATTTTTTCTATCAGGTTGTTGTCCAATGGATTCTACCTTATATGTCTTTAAGCTTTATTATTATTAAAATTTGATGCGGGGTTGTTGATTGTTTCTTTATAATTTTTCTTTTTACTGTGCTTCTTATCAACTCTATCCCTTAAATCTTTACCACACTTAAAGAAAGGCAACCTCTTAGCTGGTATCTCTACCTGCTGACCTGTCTTTGGATTCCTGCCAATGTATGATTCATATTCTTTAACATAAAAGGAACACAATCCTCTTATTTCAACTCTATCTCCATTTACGAGACCATCAACTTTAAAAAAATGTGAATTAAAAAAAATGTGAGGTCTGAACATTCAACTCATCTCTGTATTTATCCAGAAGAGTGGCTTTAGAAACCATGCCGGCAAATTTGCCATTTGAGATGACTGGCAGACTGAAACATTTTTTCACATCCATTTTCCATAGCACATCTGAAAGATCGTCATCATAATGAACAGTTTCAGGATTGGCATCCATAATCTGATCCACAAGCACAGTATCATACATTAAGGTATTAAACATATATGGTTTGATATGATCTAATTGAATCATACCCAGAAATTTTCCGGTCTCCTGATCCTCCACAGGAAAATAATTTCTTGTAGATTGCTTTATTTTATAAAGAAGTTCCCTCAGCAGCATGTTGGGATAAACAGGAATACAATCTTTTTCAATCACTTCTCTGATACTTATGTCTGAAAGAACACGCGAATCAGTTCCAGGTCGAAGGAGACGCCCACTTTCTGTCAGCTCTTTAAGATAAAACGATGACGGCTCAGCATAGTGAGTGATGGTTGTAGAGAGGGCAGAGACAATGAGAAAGAAGAAGATAAGGATAAAGATTCTCTTTTAAGCATTTTACCAGCAGATTTTTACAGACTTCTTGAGAAATTGACCATATCCAGAAGCAGAAAGCACATCACAAACTATTAC
>JADGBP010000168.1:0-2579 GCA_015231395.1 Desulfamplus sp.
CTACGCTTTGACCCATAAGTTCTGAAAGACGAACAGCCGCGGGCTTCAAAGAGAGCACCGGTACCACTTTGCCTTTGGGGCGTCCCATATGTGAAACAAGAATAATTTTTGCCCTGTTTTCTACAAGATACTTGATTGTAGGAAGTGTCTGAAGGATTCTGTTATCATCGCTGATATTTAAATTTTCATCCATCGGGAGGTTGTAATCCACACGCACCATTACTCTTTTTCCGGCTACCTGCATATCTTTGACTGATTTCATTTGTTGTCTCCCATTTTCATTGTTTCAATACATTTTTAATAATTCATGGAAAATTTGTTCTGGAAAATTTGTTCTTTTCGTTATGAAGAATTTTTTTCTTTGACCATCTTTGAAAAAAACCCAAAACTCCAGATTGCTCACCACGCTCGACCATCTCTTCCTTGACTTCTATCCCTTTTACGCCTGAAATCGCTTTCCTCAAGCATGGCGTTTTATAAGCACAAAGATACATGCAGTGATCAGGAGTCTCTCGTAATCCCCTTTTTCCCATGGGAAATACTATTTCCATATTTCCAAAACATTCTGGATTGCTGTCTGATTGAATATCAGCCACTTTTTTCAAACTCCCTGTTAAATTCAGCAATATAGCCATGGTCAGCAAAACTGTAAAAACCGGCATCGCCTGTTATAACATGCTCATGAACCGTAATGCCGACATGCCGGCATGCGAAAACAAGCCTTCTTGTTATGGCAATATCTTCAGGAGATGGAGAAAAATCTCCTGAAGGGTGGTTATGGGCAAAAATTACTGAAGCCGCACGATGCTCCAGAGCCTTCACAATCACTTCTCTTGGATATACAGAACTCATGGTCAAAGTCCCTTGAAAAAGAATTTCAAAGGCATTGACCCTGTTTTTAGCATCAAGAAAAATGCCGGCGAAAACCTCTCTTGTTCTCTGGCCAATGGCAGAGTTAAGATAGTGAATCAAATCGCTGGAGTTGCTTATTACATCTTTGTTTACTATCTTTTTCTGAAGATACCGGTCAGCCACCTCTTTTATAAGTTTAAGCCCGAAGATATTTGCCTGCCCTACCCCATTCACCCGAGAGAGTTCTTCCGGATTTGCTTCAAACACACCCTGAAGAGTCTTAAAACGATTGAGCAAATCCTTGGCACTATCCTTACAATCCCGACGGGGAGTATTGAGGGTAAGCAGAAGTTCAATAACTTCATAATCCAGAAAACCGGCAAGACCATTTTGGAGAAATTTATCCCTCAACCGCTGCCGGTGACCTTCTCTATTATCCTTTTTTCCGTCTTTTTTAGAGGTGTTTTTTTCGGTATTCATAATATACTGCCCAAGACGAGGTAGCTTTTTCGGTATCCATAATTGCTGCCCAAAAAATATACTGCCTAATTTGATGCAGGGTCAGTTGATGGGGCTTCAGCCGGAACTGCGGGTACAGGTTCTGCCGTTACTGCTTGTTTTTCTTCCATTAAAGCCGGCGAATTTTTTTGTGCCGCTTCATCTAAAGCTGGTAGCTTTTTTTGTGCTGCTTCATCTAAAGCCGGCATATTTTCTTGTCTGCCTCATCAGTTTTAGTCATCTCATTTTCTTTTTTATCATCTTCTTTTTTAATTCCCAGGGCATCACCTAATTTGGATATAAGATCATCACCTTGGTAAGTGTCCATAACAAATGGATAAACAATTTCAGAAGAGAGTGTCGGATAATTTCCTTTGTCATCTTTTTTGTAGATTACAATGGAAAATTCTTTGTCGCCTTTCAAGATGATACTGGCAATTTCCTCCATACCCTTAAACTCATCTTTACTGTCTGTATCGGTGAAGCTGTGGCACTTGAAACTTGCTAACATATTCAGAAGGCTGTCAATTGCCTCCTTGTTCTCCAAAGGCTTGTCGTTACTTTTCTCCAAAGACTTGTCGTTACTGTTGTCCAGAGACTTCTGGGCAATAGTATCCAGAGGCTTCTCATCAGTTTTATCCGAAGATTTCTCACCATTGGTATCCACTTTTTTATCATCTACCGCAGGTTTGTCATCCTTAATCGCGATATCCTTGACAATATCTCCTTTTTTCAGAGTAATGGAATTTATCTTGTTTTTATCAAAAACAAGAACCTTTTTATCTCTCAGGTCAGCAACAGTTTTATCAAAATCTCGGCGAAAACTTTTTGCAGCATGATATACTTTACTATCACCATCCAATCGGACAAAAGTATGACGGAAAGAAGGGGCTGTTTTTCCTATTTCAAATTTTCTCAGAGTTTCAATCTTGGATTTTACCGTTACATCAATCCTGTTTTTACTGTCCAACTCATATGGAGTCAGATTACCGCTTTCAGAGACCAATGCAGAGAGCTGCAGTTTTTTTATTATATCCAGCATTGGTGTGATGCTCTCCTGTTCAACGGGATAATTCTTGTCTGTCACCACCCAAGCACCATCTTTTTTTGAGAGTATAATATTTTTTCCATCCTTATCAATTCCAATCTCGGTGATATCAGCCACATTTATTTCGGGGATTGAGGGAAGAAGATAGTTATTCCGGTCTTTTTTATGCATAACAAGATAA
>JADGBP010000168.1:2677-5804 GCA_015231395.1 Desulfamplus sp.
TTTATTAAACAATATTTTAATAGTTTTCTTTCTGGAGCTTCTTCTTGCCCAGATTCCAAAACCAAACATTATAACCAGAACAGGAAGCCCTGCAATATTGAATATCTTGATAAATGCTCTGGAAAACGGCGAAGTTTCAGCAAGAGGATTCAATGTCTGGTTTTTACTCCGCATGACTGCAATATCATCCTGATCATTCAAGTGATCAATAACATTTAGAATAAAGCTGGCATTGATTGTCCTTCCTTCAGGATCAAGCATGTTGTCCTGAAGCATGGATGAACATGCCATAACAAATATTTTACCTGGTTTACCCTTTGAAATAAAGCTGTTTTCAACCTCTATTTTCGCAAGCTCATCCTTGTTCGCCTCGGTAATCTTTTTCTTCATGTCATCAGTATTGCTTTCATTGATAACACCTTCGCTATCAGGAGCATTTATATCTTTGTTTTTATCTGTCCCGTTACTGTCAACTCCGTTCTCATCACCCTCCTCTTTGGTTTCCTTTTGAGGAATCTGTTTACCTGCAAAATAGCTTGTAAATTCACCGTTAAGCATGTAGGCAAGAGCATGGGATTTCATTTCTGACGCATCAACAGGAGGACGCATGAACATGGGGTTCAGATTGATATTATCCTTCATAAGCCATGATTGATCTGATGATGAAAAGAGCTTTGACGCAGTAATACCGTTCTGCTCTATCTGGTTTTCATCAAGTTCAAGCGGAGATATCCTCATGGCAATAATCCCCTTGATGTTGTTCATGTAAGGCGGTGCATTGTTTATGTTGGCATCCTTGATAATCGGAGCAAAATATATTTTCTGTTCTCCACCACCCTGATTAGCAGGTTTTGCCTGTTTGTAGCAGCTTTCATCAAGAACGTAAGATCTGCCCATCTTGATGCCGTAGTGGCTCAGCAGCTTTTCAAGTCCGGTGTCAATGGGTATATACTGGGGTCCACCACCAAAAGGCATCTGCTGAGTAGGCATAACCTCATTAAAAGTATCCATAAAAAAAGCGATGTTGGTTCCCTTCATCAGAGCCTGGTCAATCTGAAACAGCTCATAATCAGAAAAAGGTTCTGTGGGTCTTGCGATAATAAGGGTTTTAAGACCTTCCGGAACAGCCGCATCTTTCAGGTTTACATTTTGTATGGAATATCTTCTGGATACAAGCTGATTAAACGCATTCATGGAACTTTGCTGCTGCCCGGGCATCATCATCGCCATATTATTGTCCGCAAGGGTATGAGTGCCGTGGTCAGCAAGATAACCAATTGTCTCATTAATGCCGATCATTGTCTCCATTATTTCAGTAAAAAGCTCTTCAAGTGCTTCAGGGTCAACCATTTGATAGGTAGTTCCTATAATAGGAATTTTTATGCTGCTGATAAGTGGAGTACTCTTCATTTTGTCCTTGTATTCAACAACAACTCCAGCCCCGCCGCTGCCTGCTGAAATATCTTTTTGGGGAATTTCAGGCCATTTCATAGCCATAAGGCTGTATTTTCTGGAAATCTCATCAAAATTTCCGCTCTTTGTGGGATCAACATATTTATACTCAATCTTGTCAAGACTTTTGGTGTTCAGCTTTTCCACAACTTTCTGAATCCTGTCAGGAAAAGTTGAAAGTTCATCCAGCCCCATGAGGGGAGCAACTTTCTCTAAAGACGAAGATAGATAGAGAGTAATTTTTACTTTCTCATCAAGAGCAAGCATGGCACTGACTTTATTGTTCAACTTCTGAATTGCCGAGGTCAAAGCGTATTCAAGTCCGTCTGTCGATGTAATTGCGGGAATTTTTTCCATCATATCCCCGTGAATAATCACAAGCCCCATGTATGCCTGCTGAAACTTTACCTCATCGTTTTCAATTACTCTAATTTGTACTGGAGATATGCCGTAATCTTCTGCCATATCCCGATTTACATTTGCCTGTTCTGTGATGCCGGCATCAGTGGCTGTTACATCATAAAATCGGTAGTTGAATAGCTTGCCGCCTTTAGCCGCATATTCTTCCAGCAGATCATGAAGATACCGCTCTGTATTGTTATGCGGAGCAGGCATGTTTTTGGTGAAAAAAACCTTGATAGTCAGTGGTTCAGACAAAGTTGAAACAACCTTGTTGCTGGCACTGGAAATTGAGTATATCTTGTTTGAAGTAAGATCTGCCCTGAAAAACAGCGTCACTCCAGCAACATTGACCAGAACCACCACCACTATGTAAATCAGAAATTTTAGCCAAATACCTTTATTGCCAAACTTAGTATCAAACTTAGGATTAAGCTTAGTATCAAACTTAGGATTAAGCTTAGTATCAAGCCTATTGTTACCCCCATTTACCACAGGGGCGTTTTTATCTGTAACTTCTTTCATAATATCACATCTCCTTAATTCTTTTCCTGCATCACAAGATAAGTTCCAAAAAGTCCCATAAAGATCACGCTAAGAAAGTAAAGGATATCTCTTGAGTCTATTACCCCCTTGGAGATGCTCTGGAAATGGGCATTCGTGCCAAGAAAAGAGATGATTTCGGTGATGGATGAGGGGACAAAAAATAGAATCTGGTCAAGGATGGTCAGAGTAAAACAGATGGATGCTCCGATTATGAACGCAACAATCTGGTTACGGGTTAGAGATGATGCAAATATTCCCATGGCACAAAAAGCCCCTGACAGCAGAATTGCTCCGATATATCCTCCAATTACAGGACCTGGATCCACATCTCCGATAAAAGAGATAAAGATAGGATAGGAGATTGTTGGCAAAAGCATGCACGCTGAAAAAAGGGTGGCTGCCACAAATTTGCCAACCGCAATATCAGCAAATGATACTGGCATGGTCAACAAAATTTCATAAGATCCGACATTCATCTCTTCGGAAAAAAGACGCATGGTGATTGCCGGTATTATAAAAGAGAATATGATAGGCAGCATGGAGAAGAAATTTCTCATGTCTGCTGTGTCAAACAAAAAAAACGTAGAAAAGAAAAACCATCCCGTCACTACAAGAAAAATTGAAATCACAATGTATGCGATGGGAGAAATGAAATAATCCTTAAACTCTTTGGCTGCTATATTAATAATCTGTCTCATTATTTAAAAGTCCTCATTGTCAGTTAATTTCC
>JADGBP010000169.1 GCA_015231395.1 Desulfamplus sp.
CGGCTATGAATCCAATAATTGATACCCATGCAATACGTTTTCCGTGCCATCCTCTCATCATACGAAGATGGAGAAGAATGGCATAAACAAACCATGTAATCAGCGACCACGTCTCTTTTGGATCCCAAGACCAGTATGTTCCCCATGCGGAATTTGCCCATACAGAACCTGTAATGATGCCAATAGTGAGAAAAAGAAACCCGAACATTACCATCTGGTGAATCAACTCATCCATAAGATCAAAAGATGGAAGTTTTGCAAACAGAGAATTGTTCTGTCTCCCTGATTCCTTGATACCTGAACTCTGCATATTTGATTCAGATTTTGATTCAGATTTTGGTTCAGATTTTGGTTCAACTGGCTTGATTAGATACATTATACTGAACCCAAATGCGATCGCAAACCCCGCATACCCCAAAAAGCATGTTATGACATGGGCGATAAGCCAATTACTTTTCAGTGCCGGAATAAGAGGGGTGATCTTATCCGAAATAGACGGTGATAGTGATGCATAGGCAATTGCCAGAAAAATCAACGGTGTCGCAAATACTCCGATTATTCTTTCACGGTATTTTAACTCCACAAACAGATAAAGAGCGGCAATTGTCCATGAGAAAAAGACAAGAGACTCATACATATTGGAAAACGGGGCATGTCCATAACCTACCCTGTAGGATTCAATCCATCTGAGGATAATTCCCAGTGTATTGCCTGTAAAACCCGCCACCAAAACAAAAAATCCCAATTTTGCCATAATCTCTTTTTTAAAAGTCCATGACCCAATATACAAAACCGAGGCAAAGGCATAAACAAATGTTGTTATAGATAATACAATAGAGTGGCTCATAATAATACTCTTCCCTTAATCTTAAGAGTGTAGCCTTTTTGCATTTTTACTGAACGTAGAGACGCACGGCTGTGAATTTCTACAATTTGATTTAAATTTAAAAAGACTACACTCATATTTAATCTTATATTTTTGCTTTTTATACTCGCTCAATTTTTTGATTGCTTTTTATACTGCTCAATTTTTTAGCAATTTTGGCAACTTTAAGCTTCATACCATGACTATTTCTGTTGGCTATGCCTGATATCACGATATCACACCCTGCACTGGTTCGTCTTTTTATCTCCACGCAAATACTTTGGTGAGACATAAAAAATGTTATCCAGCATCCAATAATCATAAAAATAAAGCCACCATAGACATACCAGACGCCTGGATCCTTAGTAACTTGAAGCCCTGTATAATATTTTTTTTCGTAATTCTGGATTTCAAAGGCAAACGCACCGCGTCTCATCTTGTCAAAGGTTGGGAATTTAACCGGAATGTAGATTTCAGTTATGCCATCATTTTTATGGTCTTCTTCTGAATGATCCTTTCCGAAATGATCGTGGTCTTTCTCTGAAAGTGCTTTATCTGACTGATCATGGTTTTTCTCTGAATCTTCCTTTGCTGAATCTTCCTTTGCTGAATCTTCTTTTGCTGAATCTTCTTTTGCTGAAGAATCGTCCTTAGAATTATCCTGAGTTGAGCTCTCTTTGTTTAAATTCTCTTTATCCGTGAGTATTCCCACAAAGCCCTCTCCAAGATTATGCCCTTGAAAATTATATCCCCGAACAAATCCGCTCAATGTAAATTTTCCTCCAGATTCAGGAATATCAATGGTTTGTCCAGCTTCCATCTTCTGGGAATAGGTCATTCCGCTTTCTCTGCTTGTTATTTTAAAGACTACGCTTTTTGCAGAATCCACTCCATAGCTTGACTGGTAAAAACTAAGGCCTTTATACCGCAGAGGATCATTTACAATAATATCTCTTGTAAAGGCTTCCTTCTCATCCTCAATAACCGTAATGCTTGATTTAAACTCTTCAGGATGCCCTGTGTCATAAAATAAAACATTGAATGAATTACACCTGATTTGAAACCCAAGCGGCACAGCAACGTCATTGCCTCTGAGAAAAACGGTGTCAACAGTCTCACCCTCCGGTATTGCCACAAATGCCTTAAATCCCCATATACTACCAATCACCGCACCAGCTAACATGCATAGCACACTTAAATGAACAACATAGACCCCAAGACGTGTCCATCTGCCCTGTTCACCAAAAATAGCAACCCCCTGATCAGTCTCTTCTTTTAGAGCCATACCAAAAGATTTTTCTATAAATGATAGATATTTATCCTCAAGAGACTCTATATTCTGACCTGATACAAAGACCTCTTTGTGCTTAAGATGTCTAAACCTTTCAATGTTAAAATTAACCTTATCAGGAAAGATTATTTTCCATGTGGTGTTAATCTTGTCAATTGAACAGATGATGATGTTAATGGAGAGGAGCATCAGTAGCAGCATAAACCACCATGCGTTATACATATCGAAAATATCAAGGATACTGAAAAACTTGAAAAAAAACTCTCCATACTTATGAATATACAATTCTTCTGCCCCATTCTGGGGAATAAAAGTTCCAATGATCGATGTGGCAGCAAGAAGGATCAACACCACAACTGTAAGTTTTACTGATGTAAAAAAGTTCCAGATCTGATTTTCCAATCCGACCTTATTGCCTGATCTATTTTCAGAACTAATTTCTGAATTATTTTTTGTCATTATTAATTTTTTCCATTCACAAGACATAATCAAATCATAGGTTTATTCCAACCATGATTTGGATTGTTTATTTGATTGTTTATTTGATTGTTTATTTGATTGTTTATTTGATTGTTTATTTGATTGTTTGTAAATAAAAATGGCGTAAAATCCCTATCCCTTAAGGGTAGTGGTGTAAGCCATCGGTTTTAGTCATCCATGAGTAACCCATTTTTTAACTGCCTGAAAAACAAGCTCTCTTTTCAGGGGTTTGGTCAGAAAATCGTCCATACCTGCCTCAAGACACTGATCTTCAAACTCCTTTAACGCGTTGGCGGTCAATGCCACAATCGGGATTCTTGGGATTCTGGGAACAAACTCTTTTTCAAGGCAAATATTTTCAACAGACTTGTCCTGATCAAATTCCCTGACCCTGTCGATATCCTCTTTCTCCATTGCTCGGATTCTTCGTGTTGCTTCCAGTCCATCCATTTCAGGCATATTAATATCCATAAAAATCAAATCAATCTCATTATTATTTTTAATATAGCTTGAAACTGCCTCAATACCGGTACCGGCTACCTCAACATTATACCCTCCCTTAGAAAGCATGATTTTTGCCATTTTTTGATTTACAGGATTATCTTCTACCAGAAGAATGGTTATAGAATGCTTAAAATTCTCCGCTATAGAGTGGACTGTGAGAATTTTGTTTTGATCGGTCGTTCTCTTCTGGTCAGGCTTGTTAAAAGAGATGTTTTTATCAGGAGGATTGTCTTGATTGGCAGCGTTATTCTGATCAACCTCAACATTCTGATCAACCTCAACATTTTGATCAGCAATATTTTTTTTATCTGTGCAGCTCTTTTCAAATCCAAGTATGACCGAGATCATGGCAAAAAGCTTTTTTCTTTGAATCGGTTTTGATAAAAAGCCATTATACCCTGCCTTACTGCATCTGTCTGCCCCTCCAGGGTCAGGAGATATGCAAACCAACAGCGGAGTGTCAGAGCATTTATTTTGCAACTTTCTGAAAGATTCTGCAAATTCAAGGTGGGCCGTACTTTTTACGCTGGCATCCACGATACCGATATCAAAATCAAAATTATCGTCAGAAGTGGCAAGAGCTTCAAGTGCATTATTTTCACTGTCAAACACGACCACAGTCATGCCTGACTGGTTCAACTCATTGCACATAATTTCTTTTAAATGTGTATTCTTTGAAATGACCAGAAAAGCTTTTTTCCCTTTAAGCCCAACAGGTCGAAACCGTTTTGTGATTGAACGGGCTTGTTTTTCAACCTTTGAAGTAAAATAAAATTTACTTCCATTACCTGGCTCACTTTCCGCCCAGACTGATCCTTCCATTTTTTCGGCAACTTTTCTGCATATTGCAAGCCCTAAACCTGTTCCGCCAAATCGTCTTGTAGTGGTCTCATCAGACTGCTGAAAAGGCTCAAAAATCGCGGTAAGTTTTTCCCTGGGAATCCCGATTCCGCTATCCTTGACTGATGCCTGAAGCATCACATCACACATTGTCTCATTTTTAATATCAAGAGCAAGCTCAATAACGCCGGAAGATGTAAATTTAGCCGCATTTCCCAACAGATTCAACAATACTTGCCTGAAACGGTAGGGATCACCAAGAACAAGTCCTGGAACCGAGTCTGAGATACAGCATACCAACTCTACATTAGCTTCATTGACTTTGTTCCTGACTACCTCAAGTGCTTCAAAACAGAGTACTTCAGGATCAAATTCAATTTTTTCAATACTGAGTTGTCCAGCTTCAACTTTTGAAAAATCAAGAATATCATTCACCACGGAAAGAAGAACTTCACAACTTATTTTTGCATTTTGGACATACTCTTTTTGCTCATTAGTCAGGGCAGTGTCATTAAAAATATCAATATATCCAAGAATTCCGCTAAGAGGGGTACGGATCTCATGACTCATGTTGGCAAGAAAGTCAGTTTTCGCCCTGGATGCGGCTTTTGCCTCTTCAGCCAATGCATTAGCTTTTACAGCAAGTGCATTAGCTTCTTCAGCCAATGCATTAGCTTTCTCCATAGCTAAATTCAGTTCAGAGTTGGTTTGTTTTAGATTTAGAAGGGTTCGTTTTTCACGTTCAATTCGCTCTATTCTTGCGACAGCAGAGTTAATGCCAAAGGGCTTGGTCATGTAATCCGAAGCCCCTGCGTCAATAATATCGACATATGAATATTCACCTGAAAATCCGGTCATTATTATGAAATCAAGTTCGGGAAATTCTTTTTTCACCTTTTTCATCAACTCGATTCCATCCATCACCGGCATGGAGATATCTGATATGACCAGATCAAACTTTTCATTACAGATCATCTCATAGGCTTTTGTTGCATCTTCAGCTTCGCGACACTGAAATCCAATGACCTGAAATGACTTTGTCAAAATGGAACGAAGTCCCATATCATCATCGACAACCAGAATACTCCGTATCAGTGCATTCTCATTAATCCGTTTTTTATTCATAAATATATTCCAGGGAAACTCCTACCCTTCGGGGCAGGGGCAAGGTTCAACAAATATTCCTGCATCTATTTTTATTTTTCTGCATCTATTGAATTTTTCCTGCATCTATTTTGATTGTTCTCTATCTACTGAATTTTTTTTTGCATCTACTCTGATTTTTCTATATCTACTTATTTTTTTTGCATTTACCATGAAAACTCATTTGGATTTTCATGGTCGGGGGTGGCTGGATCCAGCCATGAGCGTTTACTTGGATTTTATTACACCCACAAAATTTTTACTCATTGACTCTTTCTACATAACTTTTTGTTCTGGTATCTATTTTTACAAGCTGTCCCTCTTCCACAAACGGAGGAACCTGAATTTCAAAGCCTGTTTCAAGTGTTGCCGGCTTTGTGCTTCCAGTAGCGGTATCCCCTTTTGCCCAAGGGTCTGATTTGGTGATTCGGAGATTAACAAAGTTGGGCAGTGTCAGTCCAATTGCTTTACCATTAAAAAACAGTGCAGTACAAACAGTATTTTCTTTAAGAAGATCAATTGCATCTCCTACCTGATCTTTACTTAAAAATTCTTGTTCATAATTAACAGTATTCATAAAGCAGTAACTTTCCGGTTCAGCATAAAGATATTCCATTTCCATCTCTTCCAGTGATGCTTCTTCGAATTTATCACCGGAACGAAAAGT
>JADGBP010000016.1:0-10374 GCA_015231395.1 Desulfamplus sp.
ATTGATGGAATATGCCCCGCAAAGTACCAGACTACAAATACCCTCCAAAAAAGAAATATGGAAACAGGCTGTGCCTGATTTGTCTGAACTCCGCGATCCCCTGAATATTGATGATCCCCTGAATGAAGAGGCTCAGTCGCCAGTCCCTTCAATTATCCACAGATATCCTGACAGGGTTATTTTTCTTGTTTCAAATCAATGTGCAATGTATTGTCGCCACTGTATGCGAAAAAGAAAAGTGGGTGGAAGTACATCTGAATTTGATGGAATAGACGAAATTGAACATAAAATAGACGCCATTGAGCAGGGTCTTGACTATATCGGAAAAAACCGGAATATACATGATGTTATTCTTTCTGGCGGAGATCCGCTACTACTGAGTACAGAAACCATTGACAGAATCCTATTTAGAATCAGGCAGTTTGACCATGTGCATATAATCAGAATTCATACCAGAGTCCTGTGTACCCTTCCATTTAGAATCACTGCCAATTTAGCTTCGATACTTGAAAAATATCATCCTCTTTATATAAATACCCATTTTAATCATCCTGCTGAAATCACCGATCAGGCAGCTACAGCATGTGAGATACTCGCTCATGCCGGTATTCCCCTGGGATGTCAGACGGTTCTGCTAAAAGGCGTAAACGATACCCCTGAAGTCATGACCGACTTGATGAGAAAACTGATAAGAATCAGGGTAAAGCCCTATTATCTCCACCATCCGGATGCGGTTGCAGGTACCGCCCATTTCCGTCCTTCCATTGAAACTGGTCTTCATATCATGAAAGCACTCAGGGGTAATTTAACTGGAATTGCCATTCCTCAGTATATGCTTGACCTTCCAGGAGGGCATGGAAAAGTACCGGTGCTTCCTGATTATATCAAATCCAGATTTGGCAATACAGCAGTAGTGGAAAACTACATAGGTAATACATGTGAGTACAGATTTTAATTTCCTTGACTCTGATGCTAAACTATTATATTTCGTTAAGAACTAATATGGGCACGAAGCCTTAATGTTCAGATATATAGACAATACAAAATCATAATAGACAAAATAAAACCACGAAGGTTTGCGTACAAGAAATTGTACCGGCTTTACGTGGTTTTTTTATTATCAAATAAAACCTCCGTCTCTGGCGGATTGGAGTTTCACTTAAAAAACATTAACACTAAGGAATAATAATCATGCATATGGCAGATGCTTTAATTTCCCCGGCAGTTGGTGGCACAATGTGGGCGGTAAGTGCTGGTTTAATTGGATATTGTTCAAAAAAAGTAAAAAATGACATGGATGACCAGAAAATTCCCCTAATGGGTGTTATGGGAGCATTTATTTTTGCTGCCCAGATGATCAATTTTACCATACCAATTACCGGTTCCAGCGGTCATCTTGGAGGAGGAATGATTCTTGCTATTCTTCTTGGACCACACATTGCTTTTCTTACCATGGGATCCGTGCTAACAGTACAGTCTCTTTTCTTTGCAGACGGGGGGCTTCTTGCACTGGGCTGCAATATTTTTAATCTTGGATTTTTCCCCTGTTTTATCGCTTATCCGCTTATTTACAAAAAAATTGTAGATAAGAATCCCACCAAACAGAATATTTTCGCAGGTTCCCTGATTGCTGCCATTGCAGGATTGCAATTAGGCTCCTTTGCTGTTGTTATGAGGAATATAAGCAGCTTCGCTGCAATTATTGTAGGGTTGCGATTCTTGAATAAGAACAAATGAACGCTGTCAGTTATGTAGCCGCCTTTTCTATTGAATTTATCATCCTTTTCCTGTACTCATAATTTCGTCAACAAGCAAGAACATACGCGACTTTTCTGCAATAATAAAATACTTTTAAGGAGACTTTACAATGTTTAAACCTGTTAAAATTACTGATAACATCTATTCTGTTGGATGCAGGGACTGGGATATTCGCGATTTTCATGGATATTCTACTTATTCAGGCACATCATATAATGCGTTTCTTATATTGGACAAACAGAATGTTCTTATAGATACTGTAAAAAAAGAGTTTGCCGACGAGCTGCTCGACAATATAAGCAGAATTATAGATCCATCAAAAATTGATATGGTCATCAGCAACCATACAGAAATGGATCACTCAGGTGCACTTCCTGCCGTGATGAACACAATTGGTAAAGACAAAACTGTCTTATGTTCAAAGATGGGGCTGAAAAATCTTAAAAGCCATTTCTCAAGTGCTTTAAACCTGAAAAGTGTTGAACACGGTGAGAAAATATCCATTGGAAAACATACCCTGGTCTTCCTTGAGACAAAAATGCTTCATTGGCCGGATAGCATGTTTACTTATGCTAAAGAGGATAAAATTTTATTTTCCAGTGATGCCTTTGGTCAGCACTATGCCGGCGATTGCACCTTTGATGATGAAATCGGTGAATCTGTAATGGATCATGCTGCAAAATACTACGCCAATATTTTACTAAACTACTCTTCCAGAGTTCAAGACCTTTTGAAAAATGTCTCTGATTCGGGTCTTGAAATCAGTATGATATGTCCTGATCACGGAATTATCTGGCGTGATAACCCTGGTAAAATCATTCAAGCCTATGACCGATGGAGCCGTCAGGAACCAGTTAAAAAAGCGGTGGTTATTTTTGACACCATGTGGAACAGCACTGCAAAAATGGCAAGAGAGATCGCAAAAGGAGTGGAATCTTCAGGGGTAAATGTCAGGCTTATGAACACCCGCAAATGCCACAGAAGCGATATTATGACTGAAGTTATGGATGCCAAGGCTCTTATTGTTGGCTCTCCAACCCTGAACAACGGAATTTTCCCAGTAATTGCCGATGTGATTACTTATATCAAGGGGTTAAAACCCAAAAACAAGCTGGCTGCGGCTTTTGGCTCATATGGCTGGAGTGGCGAGGCAGTAAAAATATTGAATAAGGAATTTCAGGATATGGGTATGGAAATTGTTGATGATGGACTTAAAGTTCAGTATGTTCCAGATAAAGATGACCTGAATAAATGTTTTGAAATGGGTCATAAAATAGGACAGAAAATTGCTGAAACATGTTAGTTTTTATTTCTTTTACGCAATGTGCAACTTTTAATTGAACAGCCTGTAATGTTGGCAAGTCAGCTTTGTAATATTGTGAATGCTGAGAAAATCGAAGCCAGTGGTTTTACAGTGTTAGAAAAAGTTACACATTGCGTGAGATACTTAATGATTTTTTATTGACATTATTTAGTAATTTGCAGTATAATAATACAATCATGTAGCATTTGTAGCGATACTTATAATAACTATAATTATTTTTTTAAGGAGTTAAGATGGACATTTTTGTTCCTGAGAAATTTTATAAAATGTTACCCCTATTGTGTATTATACTTGCATTATGTTTTGCATTCACGCCACCGAGTGTCGTAAAGATTGTATGTATATTATATTTGTTGAGTTATTCAGGATATATTTTATTTAAACGCATTTTTGTATAAACAGAAGAGGTGAATCTTTAATCGGGGTTTGAATTTAAAAATTTAATCTAAAAAAGCGAGAAAGGCGGGCAAACATTAGTCCTACCTTCTCGCTTTTTTATATTATTAACGCAATGTGCATTAGACCATAATAACATATAAAATTAGGCTTTCCAGAATCCGTGCAGATTGCAGAACTCTCTTGCTGTTACATTTTGAGCGTCAGTAAGAAATTTTGCCTCTGGAGCATCACCGGGTTTAAGAAATTTTCTGTAAACCAGACCATCTGCATTAAGTTCAATCCACTCAATAAGATGTTTCTCTTCCATTGGATGTGCAACGCTTCCCACCTTGACAAGATATCCGCCTTCAATTTTTTCAATTACCGGAACATGCTTCTCTTTTGCCGCATCAACGGAATTTTCTGTAAGAATAGTCATGGGCTGATTGCAGCAGCTCATAGGTGGTTTTGATGCATGAAGTACTTCAACGATGTTTCCACATTTCTCACAAATGTAAATACCAAGTTTCTCTGCCATTTGATTTTCTCCTTAACTGTTAATTTAATAGAGTTTGTATCTTTAAATAACTAACATGACTAACATTAACGCACTGAGAATCAGTAATTCTCTCCAAGAAGCTCAAAATGGGCCTGAGGGTGGGCACATGCAGGGCATTCATCAGGAGCCTCCTCGCCTTCATGAAGATAACCACAGTTTCTGCATCTCCATTTGACCGCAGAACTGCGTTTAAACACACTGCCATTTTCAATATTAGCCTTCAAATCCAGAAATCTTTTTTCATGCTGTTTTTCTGCTACTGCAATGGCAATAAAGACCTTGGCAATATTATCAAATCCCTCTTCTCGTGCTTTTTCCGCAAATTCCGGGTACATTATAGTATGTTCATGGTGCTCTCCTGCTGCAGATGCACTAAGATTATCTATAGTTGCACCAATTGTGCCTGATGGAAAAGCTGCTGTGATTTCAAGATCCTGACCGCTTTCCAGAAATTTGAACAACCGTTTTGCATGCTCTTTTTCCTGATTTGCAGTCTCTTCAAAAATATCTGCCATTTGGATAAAACCATCTTTTTTCGCCTTGCTTGCAAAATAATTGTAGCGGTTTCTGGCTTGGGATTCTCCTGCAAAGGCTTTTAATATATTTTTTTCCGTCTCACTTCCTTTCAGTGATGCCATTTTTCTTACGCTCCTTTTATTTGTTTACATTGAAAACATATTACCGTGAAAACACATTTTGGATTTCATGCTCAAAGGTGACCAGATTTTGGTCATTATGGTTTAACTATGCTATTTGCTTAACTATTTTATTAAAATCCGTTGTATCGCCTATCATTATGCAACCCAAGATTTTTCCATTTTGGTCTTTGACTATTTTTCTATAAACAGACTCAGTAGAGATAATTTCTGTCTCCATTTTACCATCAACATCTATTTCTCCTGCTGATGCAAGCGATATGCCAGCAACCTTGAGGATATTTGAAGGTGGAATGTTTTTATAAACAGCATTACCTCCTGCCATGTTAATGCCTGCAACTCGTCCCTGCTCCATTGCCTCTTGCCATATGCAAAAATTTATTCCCTGAAATTCTGCTACATCGCCTGCAGCATATATTGAAGGAACAGAGGTTTGCATCTGTTCATTTACCACAATTCCCTTGTCAGTTTTTATATTCGGTGCGTCATTTTGTGAATCAGCAGGTTTCAATTTAGCAGCTTCAACACCAAATATTAATGACAAATCAGGAGGAGCGGTCTTTTTTGCAACTAATGACAAGTCCGGACGGACACCGGCAGAAAAGAGCACAGCATCCGCCTTAATTACATCACCTGATTTCAGTTTAACACCGTCAACAGTTAATCCTTTAAAAATTGATTGAAGTTTCTCACCTTATGCTGAATCTTTTGCTGAATCTTTTCCAATTATCTCCTCTGTCTCTTCGCCCAGTCTGAAAATAAATCCCATTTTCTCCAGTAGTATTTGAAGATGTTTTGCTCCTTCATAATCCAACTGGCGTGGAAGCAGCCTGTCACAATACTCAACAACAGTTATCTTGATAGCATCTTGAATCAATGCAGCCGCAGCTTCAAGTCCCAAAACCCCTCCACCAATAATAACCATGTTTTTAATGTTACTGTTGATTTCCACCAAGGCTTTGGCATCATCAAGGTTTCTAAGAGTCATAACATTGGTTTGGTCTTTCCCTTTGATTGGAGGAACAAATGAGTTGCTTCCAGTAGCTAAAAGAAGTTCATCAAACTCAAATATATCCCCATTGCTTGAAAAGACTTTTTTCCCCTGACAATCAAGTCTCTTGATTTCAGTACCAGTCATAAGCCGTATATTGTTTTTATCATGCCACTCCTGATTTTTGACAACAAGACCAGTTTCATCAATTTTACCGCACAGATAATCAGGAAGTCTTATGCGGCTGTATAATGGAAGAGATTCTTTTGTAAGAAGAGTGATTTGTCCATCAGGATCATGTTTTCGTATCTGTTCTGCGGCAGTTGTACCTGCAATTCCGTTACCAATCAATAGATATTTTTTCATTTTAATATTCCTTATGATTTCCTTATAACTTCAAATTTCATGGTTATTTCATGGTTATAAAACCTCAAAAAACTTTATAATTGAGTATAATATATATTTAAAATCTGATCCATCATTGAGTCAATAGTATATCGGTTGTTTACCATCTTAAATGCCAACTCTACCCGTTTATCTGTATCGGTTTTGTTAGTCAATATTTGAAGAATGCACTTTGCGATCTCTTCGCTTTTACCGGGCATGAAAAGTAATCCGGTTTCACCATGTTTTATGATGTCACCTGTTCCGCCAATCCGTGAGCCTGCAACAGGACATCTTGCATACATTGCTTCAAGCAGAGACTGTGAGATCCCTTCAACCTCCGTGCTTGCAAGCAAGTTACAGTCAAAAGCTCTGTAGTATGACCATGTATTTTCCTGAAATCCTGTGAAGTGGATAAAATTCTTATACTTGGTTTGATCAACCATTTTTTTAAGTTGATCAATAAATACTTTATCACCATCTCCTACAATAACCAGATGATAATCTGAAATTTTTTCTATGTTTGATAAATCCTTATCCAGTAAATCTTTGCTCAATGAATCGTTGTTTAATAGATCTTTGATTGACAAATCTTTGTGTAATGAATCTTTGCTTGATAAATATTTAGCCGACGCATCCTTAATTGATAGAAATGCTTTTATGATACAAGGCACTCCTTTATCCTCCGATACCCTTCCCACAAATCCAATAAAACGGGAGTTTGAATTGATATTAAGTTCTGCGGTAAGGTTGACTCTTGCCAGATCTCTGTCAGGAAGATATTCAGGTGGAATAATGCCACTTGGTATTGTAAAGATTTTTTCAGGGATAACGTCAAGATTTGATATCAGATGTTTTGTTGTATAATCCGCAGTAGTAAAAACGTATCTGCAAAGCTGATTATAGAGAAGTTTGTTATAAAATGACGGGGATACATCTGCACTTATATGTCTGGATAGAATAGTACATGGAATATTTATGCTCCATGCTGCTGCCAGAGCAATTTTGGAATCTGTGTTACCATGAGTGTTAAGGACATCTGGTTGTAATTTGCGATAAAGTTGTTTTAGTGCACGGTAATCTTTCAAAGTGCTTTTTAGTGTAAATTCTATAGGAAAGCACTTAAATCCTTTTTGGATGCATTTGGTCATAAGGGGAGTGTTTTTCGGAGCCGCGATTATAATCTGGTGACCATGTTCTGACATCTTGCAGGATTCATTGTAGATTCTTTTTTCAAGTCCGCCAAATTCACGGTGGCAGGTTGTGTGCATTATTATCATTTTATCCTTTGAAATTCACGGTTGCAGGTAGTGTTTATCATGTTGTGCTTTTAAGTCTCAAGTTTAACTTTCCTATCAATTTTTCCATTAAGATGGAGATCTCTTTAATTTTAAATATCAAACCTGAGACAACAAGAAGCACCGCAAACACCAATCCCGTAACAGATGATATGGCTAACGCTCCAAAGATAGTTGAATTATTGAAGATTGATTGAAGCATAGACACGAGTTTCCACAGAACCAGCCATATACCAATGCTTAAAATGACCATTTTTATAAAAAAGGTATAAACAGTTCCAGCGTTCCGGTTGTTTGATTTTTTATTCCACAAAACAAACAAAAAGCCGCTGTTCATAAAGGCAGATATCGACAGTCCCAGCCCCACTCCTGGAGTACCAAGCCATTTCATGAAAACAAAAAAGAGCGGTAAAGAGGCAAACACTGCGATAGTGCCAAAAAGAGCGGGAAACCATGTATTCTGCATTGCGTAATAACCTCTGACCACCACGGTCTGAGCTGCAAAGGCAAAAGTTCCAGCCATAATAAAGGGGAGAACCTGTGCAGTGAGACGGGTGGCGGCAGGATCAAATCTGCCTCGCTGAAACAGAATAAAGACAATTTCGTATCGGAGCACCATGAAAAGAACCGAGATTGGTATTACAAGTAGCAGATATTTAATTGTAGTGTTGAGAATATGATTGAGTTCATCAATTTTATTCATGGATGCAAGCCTTGCCATAAAGGGATATGATGCAACTCCCACCGCCTGCCCGAAAATCCCGACAAGAATAAACATGATTCTGAGGGCATAATTAAGAGCAGCTATGCTTCCATCAGAAAGAAATGAACCAAAATATTTCAGGAATATCTCTGTAGAGAATGTCATGCTCAAACCTGCCATCAGAGGTATGGTGAGAAGAACATACTTTAAAAACTCGGGATGAGTCAGGTTAAACAAAGGATAAATTTTCATTCCGACTTTTCTTGCTCCAATATACTGCAAGGCAAAGTTTCCAACAAATGCTCCGGCAACAACCCCCCATGCAAAACCTTCCATTCCAAACCTGTAACCAGATAGAAACATGCCATATCGTGAGCTCAAAAACAAACCTCCCACAATAATACCCAAGTTATATAATAGAGGAGCCAAAGCAGGAATGAAAAATTTTTCCTTTGCAAACTGGACTGCCATGAACATTCCTCCTGCAAAGAAAAAAAACTGGGCTGGCATAATAATTCTGGTCATTCTTACAGCACTTTTGAACAATTCAGGATCTTTGAACCCAGGGGCAAAAAAACTTACAAGTTCAGGGGAATAATAAAACGCAACAGCGATAAACATGATTAAAATAATACTGAAAGTATTGAAAATAATGGAAAAAACCCGCCAACCTTCTTCTTCATTGTCATTGGCAAGGTAATACGCAAATATAGGAATAAAGGTAACAGAAAGAAACCCGCTTGCTACCACATGATTGAGGATTTCCGGAATTATAAACGCGATCTGGTAAGCATCAACTTCTCCTCCAGCTCCTCCGGCAAACGCAATGGTCATCTCTCTTACCAGACCAATAATACGGCTTGAAAAGACCGAGACCATCATTATAAATGATGCCACACCAACTTTTTTAAGTGTACTGCTATTTTTTGCCATGTCATTATTTTTTGTCATGTTGTTGAATAACTCGCTCGTATGAAACAACTCGTATAGAACAAATTATATGTAAAATACAACTCGTGTATAAAACACGGTTAAAACCTAATAATCAAGAACTTCTTTCACCCCAATATTTTATGCATAGTGTCTGGTGTCTGGTTGGATTCTTGCATATCAAATACTTAGTCCATAGTATAGGAATTATCATTTTTTTATTCGGGAATTTCAATCCTGTAATAATTGCAGCGAAGCTGCTTATGTTCGAGCCTGAATATTTAAAAAGACTTTAAATTATAATATCAATTATGGAGGGAAATATGAGACTTGAAGATATAAAAAACAACTTGGATATTGTAAATTCTGTTGACTGGGAGATGACCCCTGAAGAGGCTATTGCACTGCATCTTGAGTGGGGGCAACTAAGGGGGCAGGCTTACTACAGAGATCATAATAGCGAGACAGTGTATTTTTCAATTAACACATGGAAAAACCCACCTATCGTCTCATTAGTAAAACGCAAGGGCTTTGATTCAGAAGAGCTTGCAAATTTCAGACTGCCGGAAAAACTTGAAAAACGATTTATAGAATCCAATGGAAAGCATAAAGGGGTATTTGCTTTAGATGGAGAGATAAGAAATTGGCTTCAAAAAGAGCTGAACGCTTGATTTTGTTTTGATCAGTACCTTGATTTATTTTGATCAGGACAGTGTAAGTTCTTAAAATCGTTAGTACAAGATGTTTATTTTAAGGGTTTTTCCAATTTATTATCAGGGGTTAAAGGTGTAATATCTTAAACCCCTGATTTTTTTTTTAACACTACTTGGCGTATTCGTTAATAATTACTCTTTGGAAAAATCATCTTTTGAAGCACCACATATGGGACATTTCCAATCATCAGGAATATCCTCAAAAGCTGTGCCGGCATTAATACCATTATCAGGATCACCTGCTGCGGGGTCATAGACATAACCACAAAGATCACATACATAACTATCCATAATTACCATTCTCCTTAAAGTTTTAGAATTAAAATACTATGCCC
Organism: Desulfamplus sp.; assembly: GCA_015231395.1. GTDB lineage: Bacteria > Desulfobacterota > Desulfobacteria > Desulfobacterales > Desulfobacteraceae > Desulfamplus. Next base: position 10,030 of record JADGBP010000016.1, read on the forward strand.
ATCTGAACACTGACTAAAAAACAACTGATGAAAACCTAAAATGCCTTACCTGACTCAACCCCCAGAGATTTCAGTACATAAGCCAAGGGACAAAAGCCTGTAAAGGCTGCCTGGGTCATATTGGCACCCACAAAACCAGTCAGCCACAGCCAATGGATGCTATGGGAAACCGCAAAAACTACACTCAAAAGAATTAAACTGCCGGCAACTGCAAAAACAATTCTGTCAATATTCATGATTTTTATTACTCCTTTATCTTTGATTGCTGTCAACATCAACAATCCAGATTGTTATCAGTACCTCAGTTGATTATCAATATTAAAAAATTTTAACTCGTTATCAACA
>JADGBP010000016.1:10471-14121 GCA_015231395.1 Desulfamplus sp.
CAATCCAACAATTCAGCTTGTTATCAATACTCCATCTCTTCCTTGGTCAAGTGACCACTGAAAAGCCGATACGTCCAAATCTGATATCCAATGACGATAGGGATAAATATGACTACTACGCCCAGCATTATTGTTAGGGTCATCGGGCTTGATGAGTCATTGAATGCAGTCAGATGATATTGAGAATCTATAAGAGACGGGAAAAGGACTGGGAAAAGACCGATAATGCCAAAAAAAGTGCAACTGACTATGGTCAGGGCAGAAGCACACCATGATTTAAAATAGTCTTTTTTTGAAAGATAAAATTTTACCATAAGAAGTGAAACTACAGCAATGACAATAACCAGAGCTAAACCCGGGTTGGCTACATAGTTATCATAGAGACGGGTTGCAAACGCAGAGGCGATAAGAAAAATAACGGCGACAGGTACCAAAGCTAACCATATTTTTTCCGCAAGTGCCGTGACTCTTGCATGGAGGTCGCCTCCTGTTTTCATGGCAAGCCAGTTGGCACCATGAAGCATGAAAAGCAGAAGAAACAGAAGACCTCCTAAAATTCCATAGGGATTTAAAAGCATCAAAATATTTCCATGATAAACGCCCTGACCGTCAAATGGGATTCCTCTGAAAATATTGGCAAATGCTACGCCAAAAAGAATCGCTGGAACAAAACTGCCGATAAAAATGCAGAGATCCCAGATTCTCTTCCAGCCAGGATTTTCAATTTGTCCACGAAATTCAAATGCAACCCCTCTTAAAATCAGGGCGAACAGAATAAAAAGCAAAGGGGTGTAAAGAGAAGAAAACATAACAGCATACACTTTGGGAAACGCAGCAAAAGTTACTCCCCCCGCGGTAATCAGCCACACTTCATTGCCGTCCCAAAACGGACCTATAGAGTTAATCATAGATCTTTTGTCTTCTTCTGATTTACCAAGATAAGGGTAAAGGGTTCCAACACCAAAATCAAAACCATCTGTCATGAAGAATATAGCCCACAAAAGACCCCAGAGAAAAAACCATATTGTCTGTAAAATCATTTTTTCTAAACTCCTTTTAAATTCTGATTTAAAATCAATCTCAGTAACCCGCGTCAGTTATTTTTTTATACCTGCATTAATGACCAAGGTCAATGTTTTACGTTTGCCTCTAATGGAAGAGGACCTTTTATGGCATGCTTTACAATCAAATAGTAGCCGACACCTCCAAGAAGTCCATAAATTACTATAAAGGCAATCAGAGAAACCATTACCTGATATCCGGCAACAGGAGATGCCGCATCAGATGTTTTCATTAATCCATACACAATCCATGGTTGCCGCCCGACTTCTGCAAGAACCCATCCCATCTCGATTGCTATATAAGGAAGGGGAATGGAAAACAGCATAATCTTGAGAAACAAGGGAGACTCCATAAGCTTGTCCCTTCTGAACCATCCATAAACCATCAATATGATAAAAAGAGTTCCAAGCCCCACCATAATTCTAAATGCTGCAAAGGTTATCAGAACAGGTGGTCTTTCATCTGCCGGAAAATCATTGATTCCCCTTACAGTGGCATTAAAGTCATGATATCCAAGAAAACTGAGCAAACCCGGGATAGATCCAATTTCAATCAGGTTTTTTCCTGACTCTTCATCAGGAATTGCAAACATTACAATGGGAGCATTGGCTCTGGTCTCCCAGTGAGCTTCCATTGCCGCAAGTTTTGCCGGCTGAACTTCTGCCACATGAGTTCCATGAAAATCGCCGGTAAGCCCTGTTAACAGAGAAGCTACAAGTCCAAACACCAGAGATATCCTGAATGATTTTTGGAAAAAAATCACATGCTGTTTTTTCAGAAGATGCCACGCACTGACACCCATTACAAAAAAAGCACCCAGAAGGCAGGCAGCGGGAAGAACATGGGCAATCTGAAGAAGACTAAATTTATTGAAAAGCACTTCAAAAAAATCGGTCATCTCGGCTCTGCCGTTCCGGATGGTATAACCCACAGGATGCTGCATGAAGCCGTTAGCAGTAAGAATCCAGATTGCGGAAAAATTTCCGGCAATTGCAACAAGCCACATAACCGTGGCATGTGCCTTTGCAGAAAGTTTTTTCCACCCAAATATCCAGATACCTATAAAGGTGGATTCCAGAAAAAAGGCGGCAGTGGCTTCAATTGCAAGCAGAGAGCCAAATATGTCTCCAACATATTCGGAATAGCGAGACCAGTTTGTTCCAAATTGAAACTCAAGGGTAATACCGGTGACCACGCCTAAAGCAAAATTGATCAGGAAAAGCTTTCCCCAGAATTTTGTCATTTGAAGATAAATTTTATCTCCGGTTCTTACATACTGAGTCTCCATCCATGCAATTATTATGGAAAGCCCCAGGGTCAAGGGTACAAAAAGAAAATGAAACATGGTTGAAACGGCAAATTGCAGTCGGGAGAGAAAAACAGGATCCATGATATCCTCCGAAAATTATTAAAGTTTTAATTCTACGTTGTTGTTTTTGCAACTGATTTTGCAAACGGTTATCCCCAAAAATGAAAAATAAAAATAGTTATCCCCAAAAATAAAAATGGTTATCCTGAAAAATAAAAATGGTTATCCTGAAAAATGAATCTTTGACTCAAAATCAATTTTTTGACTCAGAATAAACTTCTTATAACATTTTTCAATAAATCAGAATATAAAAATATATTTCAAGCAAATTTCAGGCAAAAAAATAATTATACAACACTCTCATGGTGAATAGTGTCTCATTGAACCATAGTTGTATCATTAGAGGGTGAGGCATTTGAGTTTCAATTTTTAATTATCATCATTTGAGTGATTTTTTGATAAATTTAAAAGATAAATGCCTCAAGTTTCCTAAATGGTATGGATGGTGCATCATTATTTCCTCATTCAGGAATTTCAATCCTGAAGCAATTGCAGCAAAACCGCTTATGTTCCTTCCAAGGAATTTCAATCTAATGATAATTGTAGCAAAGCTTCTTATGTTCTTATTCAGGAATTTCAATCCTGCAATAATTGCAGCGAAGCTGCCTATGTTCTGATAAATATTTTTTTGTATTAACATATTTTATGGAGACTCTCGTTGCCATGCTGAAAAAAGAGTGTGATATCAATATTCAGAAAACTATTGAGATTGCTGAAGCCATGATAATCCTTGCAATGCAGGGAAATGAGGCAAGGGAGGATTCTGGTTGCGGTGTGCTCTATGGAATTCTGCTTGATTCTGGCTTCAAGTTGAAACAACTGGCGTTAAAAGAAATGGACGCTCACATGAAGCGAGGTTGATAAAATGTATAATATAAAAAAACCGATTATTGAGATTAGTGATTGTGTTTTATGTGATATTTGTGTGGATCTGTGCCCCGACTTTTTTATTAAAAATCAAGCTGGATATATTGAACTATCTGAAAATTTTGAAAACATTGATAAATATCTTATTGATAAATATCTTGATGATATAAAAGATGAAGATAAAAAACGAGAAATAATAAAACGTCTGGAGGATGATATAAATGAAGTAATAAAAAATTGCAGGGGAGATTGCGTATCATGGGAGTAAGGAAACTGAAAAAGATAATATATGAGCTGCTGACTATGAATGATGAGGAAAAAGCAATGGCACAAATTCTTGAATTTTCGCCTG
>JADGBP010000170.1:0-3014 GCA_015231395.1 Desulfamplus sp.
TTATTTTTTTTCTCATTTTATAGATTGTACCTTGAACAAAACCTTCTGGTATGGTCTCTTTAGGCACAATTTTAAGCCGGCGAGTAAGTTCCAGGACAGGTGCCAGAGCATCTTTTGCACTCTGGGTAATATCGTTCTTCTGCTCTTGAATCTGGAGAGCCCCTGCTTCCTGATTCACACGATATGAAACATAAAGTGCTTCTGCCCTTTTTCCTATTTTTTCATAGGTCTGCTTGAGTTTGTTTTTCTCCTTTTCCCAGTTCTTCATCTCTTTTTCCGAAATTTTTATCTGATCCGGAAACTTTTCACCAATAGCAGTCAGTCGCTTAATCTCATTTTCAATAAGAATAACTTCACTATTAAAAAGAATTATAGAATTATAAAGTTCAGGAATAAAATCATAAGTAAATTTGATAACCTCTTCGGCAATGGTGACATTAGGAAGCTCTTGTTGTACATAGCCACTAACATCAACCTTTTTCACAAAATATATTTTATACACAACAAAGGAGGCTATTCCCAAGGATGTAAGAACAAGGAACACAAAAAGGAGCTTTTTAGAGAAAATAGAGCTGAGTTTCCGCTTTTTTTCCACGGATGGCTGAGGTTCAACATAAGGAGCTATCTCCTTGGTGTCTCCTTTTTTTCCTCCTTTCTTTTTTTTATCCCCTTTTTTACTCTCTTCGGCGGAGACAGGTTCTGGAGAGGGAGGATCTTTTTTTGTCTTTTTCCCGAACATAATTTAGATAAACATCCATGACCGTAAGCGGTCATCCCTGAAGATGAAAACAAGATTTGTTGTCACGATAAAGTCTTTAATTTCTGAATTTTTCTTGCACTCAAACACGGCTGACTATATAAGAACGAAACAGTTATACTCAATTAGTGTTACCACCGGTTCAGAATATAAGCAGCTTTGCTGCAATTATTTCGGGATTGAAATTCCTATACGAAAATATAAACAGCTTTGCTGCAAATGATTGCAGGATTGAAATTTCTAAATAATAAAAAAATTCTTGAATAAAAAAACATGTTTTAGCACAAGAAATCATCAGTTGAAATATAAAAAATGAAAATATCAAGGAGACTATATATGAAATTTATACTTAATATTATGTTGCTGCCTCTGCTTCTATTGTCTGTTCCCTCCTTTGCTGCAGGTCAAGCTTCCTCTATTAACAACAACACTTTCGGGTCAGATCCATCTCTCACAAGAAACGAAGTGATACCGTCATTAGTTAAAAGTGCTAATTATTCAGGGTCGTTAGATTTTTGTGGCAGTCGGATACCCATTCATCTTCAGGATGTAAGGGAACGCCTTGAAAAGGAGATGCTTCTGATTGTCTGGGATAGAGCACAAGTTATACTGTGGATAAAGCGGGCATCCCAGTACTTTCCTCACATGGAAAGAATTCTAAAAGAGTATGGTTTGCCACTGGATTTAAAATATGTGGCAGTCATAGAAAGCGGTCTTAGGTCACAGGCAGGTTCACACAAGGGAGCTATGGGAACGTGGCAGTTTATGCCAGGCACTGCTCAAGATTATGGATTAAGGCTTGATGATAATATTGATTCACGAAAGAATCTTATTGAATCCACAAGGGCTGCATGTATGTATCTGAAGAAGCTCTACGCACGTTTCAATTCATGGCCGCTTGCACTGGCAGCCTATAATATGGGAGAAAATGGTCTTGCAAAGGAGATGGCATTGCAGGAAGTTGATGATTACTACAAACTTTATCTTTCACAAGAGACTCAACGATATGTTTTAAGAGTAATTGTGGCACGGGAAATCATGGAAAATCCCGTAAAATATGGTTTTATATTCTCCCGCGAAGATTACTACCCTGTCCTTGATTTTGACAAAGTCACAGTTGATTGTCCCACCAGCATACCTCTGACACTTGTGGCACGTGCGGCAAAAAGCTATTTCAAGGAGATCAAGGATCTCAATCCAGATATCAAAGGATATTCTCTTGGCCGGGGCAGATACTCAATTTTTATTCCCCCGGGAATGGGCAAAACTTTTTATCAGGAATTTGCAAAGGAGCTTTCAGGATATCAGGGAAATGGCAACCAGACGAATCAGCCACAGTCTAATGGTAATAGTTCAAGCAGTAGCTCATACAGCAGTTCGGGCAGTAGATCAGGCAGCAGTTCTGGCAGCTCTGCCAATCCATCATCAGGCAGCAATACTATTAAACAAAAATCTGCTGTAGGTGTAAAACAGCCTCAATCCACAGGCAAGGCAGAGAGCCGTTATCATGTGGTCAGAGTAGGAGAGAGTCTGAGCGGCATTGCCCAAAGATATGGAATTGCGTTTGATGTGTTCCTGAAATGGAATAATCTTACAAGAAAAAGTGTAATTCATCCGGGACATAAGTTGATTGTAAAACCGCAGAAATGATTACAGAAATGATTATAGGAACATATTGCCATGAAACACGAAGTAACCATTTTTAAACCCTACCCATTTAAATTGGGTCAAAAAATAAGAATAGATGGCTCTGGACGAAACGGGGACTGGGAAGTTATTGAGATTGGAGAAAGTCAAATCACCATAAAATGCCCCATCTCACACAAGGAACTTAAATGTGATAAGTTTTGCTGTTTTGTTGAAGAAAAAACAGATGAAGAGTGGCCAAAAAAATGAGCAATATGCGTCACGTTAATTATGATCGTAATTTTATAAACTCAAAGGTATAACTCAAAGGTATAAAGCGATGAAAGTAATCTTGGTAATGGCAATGACCCTTGATGGAAAAATTGCCAGACACTCAATGGAGCCTGTGGATTGGACGGGTAAAGCGGACAAGAAAAAATTTGTTGAGATCACAAAAAAAGCCGGGGCTGTTATTATGGGTTCAACCACTTTTGACACGATTGGCAAAAGACTTCCCAATCGGAAAAATATTGTGATGACAAGAAATGCCTCCCGTCTGACCAAACCTTTAACCACTATTCAGAATACTGATTCAGACATTCTTGCTAACTCTGATTCAGACATTCTTGCT
>JADGBP010000170.1:3112-5700 GCA_015231395.1 Desulfamplus sp.
GGCAAAAGACTTCCCAATCGGAAAAATATTGTGATGACAAGAAATGCCTCCCGTCTGACCAAACCTTTAACCACTATTCAGAATACTGATTCAGACATTCTTGCTAACTCTGATTCAGACATTCTTGTCAACTCTGAATCAAGCACTCTTGGGAGTCTTGAGTTTACAGACCGAACACCTCGGGAGATACTCAAAAAACTTGAAACTGAAGGCTTTGATTCTGTAGCACTGATAGGAGGTTCAACGATAAATGGTCTATTTGCAAGGGAACATCTTATTGATGAAATTTATATTACTCTTGTTCCTAAGCTCTTTGGACAAGGACTTGCTTTATTGTCCAGTGAGGTTGATATGAATCTTGAGCTTGCTGAGATGGATAAAATTGATAACAGCTCAATTTTATTAAAATATAATGTTGTAAAACCAAATAGCTGAGACTGTTTTTTGATTGGTTGAGTGTTAGTGTTGTAGGTTGAGTTGGTAGATGAGAACACGACAAAAGCCTTGTTGGCATTTCCACCTTATCCGGGACAATTCATAGCATGAAAGGCATGAAGCATGAAATTATTAAAATCCATAATCATCCCCTTGATTCTTCCAGTTTTTATTTTTATTTGCTGGAATAAATTACCACTTTTAGAAATGGCTGATTTTGCGTGGAGAGATCTGCTTTATGCATTAAAAACATCACAGACACAAACACCAAACACACAAAAAACAGAAACACCACAGACAGAAATATCAAAAACACCACAAACACAAACAGAAACGCCACAGACAGAAATATCAAAAACACCACAAACACAAACAGAAACGCCACAGACAGAAATATCAAAAACACAAGCATCAGAGGCAGAAACATCACAAAACACGATTGATGACATTGTTATTGTGGCTATTGATGAGCTTTCTTTCCAGCAGATTAAATTAAGATGGCCATGGCCAAGAAGTCTGCATGCAGACCTTGTAGATCATCTTAGCAATGCCGGTGCTGCTGCTATTGCCTTTGATATACTGTTTCCTGAAAAATCCAATGATGAATCAGAAGATATTATTTTTTCAGAAGCCTTAAAAAAAGCAGGAAATGTGGTACTTGCCTCAAATCTTACAATTACCGGTCGGCAAGGATATGAAACCTATTTTGTAGAAGAGCCGATTCCACTTCTGGTATCTTCTGCCGCAGCCATTGGAATGGTAAATTTTTATCCTGATGCTGACGGAAGTATTCGTATGGCCTCCAACCTTGTAGATAAACTTCCATCAATTGCTTTTGCTACCGTTACAACAGCTTTAAAACATCAAGGTGCTTTGAACAAGATCAATGAAAATGAGAGAGGTGCTTTTGGGGCTTTGAATAAGATGAAGCAAGCAGAACAGGGTGATTCTATAGCATATTTGAATAAAATAGATGAAGGAAATCTGTTTTTCATAGATTACGCAGGAAAAGCTGGAACAATTCCAGCAGTTTCATATTATCAAGTTATAAATGACATGCTGGACCCTCTTTTTTTTAAGGACAAGATTGTGTTTGTTGGATTTATTGCAGATGCTGCCGTGGAGATTGAAAGCGGTGCTGATTCATATCCCTATCCTTTTATGCGATTTACAAAAAAGATGATAGCTGGCGTTGAAATTCAATCCAATGTGGTCAGAACCATTTTGAGAGGCTATCCCATACGCGAGTTTCCCCTGCCCACGCTAAAGTGGTTCTGTTTTTATATTTTATCCTGCATTCTGATTTTTGTCAGAAAAAACCCGGTTTATTTAAGTATTTCAACAATACTGATACTTATTTTTGCTTCACTTACATCTATTCTGGTTTTCAAATATCATGGAATTATGCTTGATATAATGCCTGCTATTGCAGGAGTTGCTGTAAATGGTCTGTTTATAGGAATGAAAGAGTTCATACTGAGTTACAGAGAAAAATCAATGCTCCGAAAAGCCTTTGACAGTTATGTCTCGCCCGATGTTGTGGCAAATGTTATTGCAAATTCTGAGAGTCTTAAGCTTGGGGGAGAAAGAAAGCGTCTGTCAGTTCTTTTTTCTGATATCAGAGGATTTACAACTTTGTCTGAAAAACTATCTCCTGAAGATTTGGTAAGTCTTTTAAACGACTATTTTACACGTATGACAGATACCATTTTCGACAACAATGGAACGCTTGACAAATATATCGGGGACGCAATCATGGTAATTTTTGGTGCACCAGTATGGAGTGATAATCATGCAGAAAATGCCTGCCGCACCGCCCTTGAGATGAAAGAGCGTCTGGAAGATATGAATCGGGAAAATGCAGCAATTACACATCAAAATTCGATGAAGCATAAGATCAGTGATGATATTCACAAAAGTGTTGATAATATTCACAAAAGTGCTGATAATTTTCCCGCAGATTCAAGTAAAAAACCACAATCCCTTCTAAAAGTCTCTCATTCTCTTGCTATTGGTATTGGCATCAATACCGGTGATATGATTGTGGGCAATATGGGTTCTCTTCGCAGATTTGACTATACAGTCTTGGGTGATGAGGTAAACTTGGCATCAAGGCTGGAGGGCGTTACAAAAGCGTATGGAGTTCAGATTAT
>JADGBP010000171.1 GCA_015231395.1 Desulfamplus sp.
CTAAATCAGAAGCTCTTAGACCATTATTTATACCCATAATCCACAGCAGATAGTTACGAGGGTTAGAGTCTAAAAGTTTGGAGACGGCTTTTATATCTTTTATCTTTCGTATAGGTTCAACGGTTATGTCTGCTCCTTTTTCAATGCCTGTTAAATATCCCATGATAGACCTCCTTAAATAGTTAATTAATAGTTTTATATATATAAAACTAACCATTTAAAAACAACACTTTTTTGAGCAAATGCTAAGAGCCTTGACTGGCGGGGTTCTTGGAATTTGAGATATAGTTAGTTATGTGCTTAACTAACTATTTGAGGTGCCGCAACTTTTAAAAAATCTCAACTTTGAAAAATGATGGAAATAAATGTGCAGGAGATGAGTCTGTAATACGATGCTAATGGTAGGTTAAAAAACGGTCTTAAATAGTATAGTAATTTGACTGTCTTTACATTGTTAAAGATACTTTACCTGCTGTAATATACTTGAGCGTTATTTTTGTTGACATTGTGCTGAATTTATAAGAAGGATTTGAGACTATTAGCTCTATACTTTAGCAGATGATCATCAATGGTTGAGCAATTCAAGGATACTTATAAAAGGAGAATTAAACAATGGCAGTAAATCTTGGTAAAGGTGGCAATGTTTCTTTAAGTAAGGAAGAACCCGGTCTTAAAAAAATATTAATTGGGTTAGGCTGGGATGTCCGAACCACAGATGGAAGTGATTTTGATTTAGATGCAAGCCTTTTTATACTAAACAATACTGGTAAACGTCCATGACCGGATTGAATTCCTGTCACCCCGGAGAATGAAAGCAAAAATGTGTTTTCACGGTAAAGTTCGCAGTGATAATGATTTCATATTTTACAATAATTTAAAGTCAACGGATGGCTCTGTTGAACACACAGGAGATAATCGCACAGGAGCAGGAGAAGGTGATGATGAAGCAATTAAAGTTGACCTTGAGAAAGTTCCTGCTGATGTAGATAAACTTGTCATTGGCGTTACTATACATGAGGCTGATGTTAGAAAACAGAATTTTGGAATGGTGCAGTCCGCCTTTATCCGAATTGTCAATCAAGATAATAGTAGGGAGATAGTCCGTTTTGACCTTTCTGAAGATATGAGTACTGAGACAGCTATGGTTTTTGGTGAAGTGTATCGTCATGGCGGAGAGTGGAAATTCCGTGCTGTAGGACAAGGATTTAAAGGTGGTCTAGGACCAATGGCAAAAAGTTACGGAGTAGAGATTTAAAAAACTTAATAAGTTCTTTATTACCTTCGCCAAATTTAAAATAGATATGAAATTTAGAAATTAAAAATACTATATATCATAGTATAAAATGTATTCAGTTGCAATATGTAGATTAATGAAAGTCAAAATAAAATTGGCGAGGGTATTTTCTTTAAATCATAGATTTAATTTTCTATAAGGGCGGTTTCATGTTCAATAATAAAAAACTATTGTTTGTTATAGCTGGAACTTTAGGTGGATTTATCAGTGGAATTTTGTCAATAAAATTTTCGTTTAACAAGAATATATTTACAAGCTGGGTATTGGCTGGTGCATTAGATGCCTCATTGATAGGTTCATTAATCGTATGTGGGCAAACCTATTATCAAACTAAACGATTGGTAGATTTTAATAAACTAAAGGCATCGTTAAAAATTGGTATTTTATTTGGAGCTGGTGGAGGTTTTGCAGCTTTAATTATGATATTTTATTTGGTAAGCGGTAACATAGGAAGATTTATTGGTTGGGCAATTAGCGGTGGAGTTGCTGGCTACGTAGTCTCAAAGCAAGTACCCAATATGAATAAAATGTATGCCATTACTGCGGGTTCTATTGGTGCTGCTGTTGGTTGTATCATGATGTATCTTAATTTAGGATATATTACAGGTGTTGCTATAACTGGAGCTGCTATTGGTTTGGTTGTAGCCTCTGCGGAAGAGCTATTAAGAAAAAGTTGGGTTGAAGTTACTGAATATTCTGAAGTTTTGAAGACCAGTGGCATCAATATGGCTAAAGTCAATAATAAATATACTCTAACTCTTGGTAATGAGCCAATCAAATTGGGATATTCTTCTGATATGGATATTTGTTTAAAGTCAAATGAAGTTTCATTAGAAAAAGAGTTGGCTTTATTGACTGTAGAGTCAAATAAATTTTTTATGACGAATCTTAAGACTGGCACAAAGATAGAATTATTAAAAGATACACCTGTTAAGATTCAAAATTGTGAGGTGAAAGTTTGTTATTAGGCGAACAGATGAGAGATCGTTATGTTTTTTTTCTAAAATTATTTTTAAGTTCTATTATATTCGTAGTGATTATAGGTGGCATTGTTGCTGTGTTGACGGAGTTTTTTCATGTTTCTGTTGATACTTATATTATAGTAATTTTAACTAATATGGTTTATGGTGTTGCCTATTTTCTCGCATTTTGTCTCGCACTTTGTGCACTGTTTTTGCTTTTTTATCCGATATTTTTTGTTCTATTTCGTATATTAAATTTACTTTATAGGAATGATGTTTTTATGAGCTATGTAAACAGTTTTTTGCCTTACATAAAGGGTGTGTTATCTGGCTCTACAAATTATTCTGAGCGTGTTTTTGTATTTCTGGGTCTAACTCAGCTGCTCTATTTTCTTTTTTTTATTTTGGTCAAAATTTTTGAAGGTTTGGATTTGTTTGATGCAATACCTGTTATAACTTGGCTCTCTTTTGGAATTGGCATTATCCTTCTTGTATTATTTTTCTTTAAGCAGATAACGGTAAAAGCTTCATTATTGTTTATAACTGGTTTTGCATATTTAATTGCGTTAATATTATTTATAACAATATTTATGCCTGACATCTATAAAACAGACGGACTATGGCATTTTGTCAGTATAATTGTATATATTCTATCAATATTAAAAGTTAGTGAGGTTCATACGTGGTATTATGAACCAACCCTTCCATTTATGTCAGGATTGCTTGTTTGGAATATTCTATATAGTATTGTAATCTTAATAATAGCTGCTGGACGTTCATTCGTATTATTGTTTTTTGATGGAGTAAGACGATGATACAAAAGTTTATTGCGAAGCTCGGGTTAATACCCCGCCCCAAGGGGCAGGGAGTTTCATTAATGTTAAAAGGAACGTAACAATGACTGTATCTTTAGAAAAAAATTGGCTGAGGTTACTGTAGCCAAGAAACGCTATCGTTTTCTTTTTATAACGGCATTTGTTGCCCTTATGGTTTTACTCGGTATAGTTTATAAGAACGTAGTGTTGGATTATGCTGTATTGGATAATGTAAAGATAAAACGATCTGATGACAGTATACAAACAATGTAGCTTTTTCATTTGATGTTGTTGAGGCAGGACGAATAGTAACGAGGAAATCTTTCGTATGGAGCATTCAATTTATAAACTCAGTCCCCAGGTGAGAATTTATTTGAAACGGGTTGCAGAGCTTGGCGATTTGACACCATGGGGAATTTACGCCAGTAAAAAGACCTGGATTCCCCTCTGGCTAGTTACAGGTCTTTTGATGGTTGCCGGACCGCTATTTGCTCTCATTTTTTATCGCGATTTGATGGTGCTATCGGCGACACTTCCTCTTCCTGGCTATTTTAGCGATTTTTGGTGGTTGCTCGTTTCGACTACGCTGGGAGCGTTAATAGCAGTCTCAGCCTGGCATACTTTGCGAGTTCGCCGCGATCCTAATTTCTATATCGGTGAATTCTCATTTACCGATCCAGAATGGCACTGGTGTGTGTCTGCCCATAAGGTTTTAGCGACCCGCATTGCTGGTCTAAATAGCATCCAAGCTGTCGAGCACTCTACCAATGGGTCTTATCAAAGCACAAGGATTTCTTATACAATAAATGGAACAAGAGACGTCCTTATTTTTGATAATCGCGATCTCGGCAGCAGCGTGGCTAACTACCTCATGGGGGTAGAAGCCTTGCAAGATTCGGGTGAAACTGCGTTAACAGGGATTCTACTTGGGTGCGTGGCGAAAACACCTTCTGGATCGCTAAAACCCGCTATGGAATTGCTCAATGGCTCTGAATGCATTCCTTCGCAATTGGATATGGTGGGAAAATTTTCCATACAGACTATAACCAAAATTCCCCGTATCGTACTTCAATTTTTATCCCTTGCTGTAGCAGCAATATTTGCGTGGTTTGTAATTCCATACATCGGCTTCTTCATTATGGACGAGACTCTTTATGGAGAAGCGAAAAGCTGGATGGCTAATAAAGCTCATTTGCAAGAAATGGGCACATCCTCTCTCAATTATTACCTAAATAAAGTCGGTGACCGAGGCGGTCACATTCCAGAGATTCAATCGCTTCTCGACGATGCCAGCTTCGAGGTAGCGGAGGAAGCCTTGAAGTCTAGCGGTGTCTCAGCGTTGCGCGAGTATCTCTCCAACACAATGTTCACGCACCACCGTGAAAAGGGACAGTATCTCATAAATAAGGAGTATGACCAAGCCATTGCCAAGCTACACGAAGGGGAACCTTCAAGTGAAGAAGAAGGATTGGCAGGACTTGCCGATGGCTTAATTGTGCTGCTATCATCCCTTAAAAACGCTGGTTCACCTAATGTTGTGGTGAACTTTAAACCAACTATTCAAATTTTTCCTCGGGCAGAATCGGAAAAGTTTATGGAAAAGATGGTGTACGAAAAACGCTTATCGGACAACGATACTCTTAAATCTATTGCTCAAAGCAGCGTAAGTAAATCTGCTATTATTGACCCTGGAGAAAGTTTTTCTGATTTTCAAGTGGGGCGGCGCGAAAAAGTCATTCGGGAGCGTTTAGCTGATGCCTTGCGAAAAATTCTTCGAGCCGATCTAATAACTCTTATAACTGAGCATACTGGCAATCATACGGCAGATACACCTTCTCTTGAGGTTACCTATCACGTCTATCCTAATGGCGGACTTTATCTCTATACTTTTACAACAGATACAATGACAGAAGATTCTTTAAGTTCCCAAAGTAGTGAAAAAATCAAGGGGCTTTTGCGCGGCTACATGATTGACTGGACGATCGTCATTAAATCTATTAATTTAATTCCGGAAGTGACATATTCGCTCACTTCAAACCCGATGTCGCAACTTAGAATGAGTAGTGATACCACAGATCCTTACTGGGCTGCATACGCAGTGATCCAGTATTCTGCATTTTATGATTTCTCCGATCGGTTGATTAGAGCTTTTGGACTAGAGCCTCAACCAAAACCAGAAGTTTTTAAATTTAATGAGATGTGAGAAGAATTAAGACTACTTTCAGAAAACATGATACCATAAAGAAAATTTCAGTCTGCCCAACAAGCCGCTCAACCGGCAGCGATCTATGGCTGGTTCTAAATGTTTTAAGATTGCGAGGCAGGACGAATAGAAAGTGGATTTTTCCCAATTGGAATAAAGAAGAGTTTGTTTTTTAGTGAACTGTACGGTTCACCCTTGCTGATTATTAAGTGATGTTACGCAGTGAATACGGAAAATCAATGGTTCTGGCATTTTGATAACTACGTAAAGCCCTTATTTATCAAGGGTGGTGCGTAACATGACTTATTAACCAATACCCAACCTTTTGAAGGTGTATCAATTATGAAAAAAATAATTTTCCCGTTAATACTATCAATATCTTTATTTGGTGCCTTGTTCTTCGG
>JADGBP010000172.1 GCA_015231395.1 Desulfamplus sp.
AACATTAACTCAATTATCATAAAAATACATTTAACATTAACTCAGTTGATAAAAAATTGAGTTAAGATATCTTTTGGAAACAAACAGATCTGAGTTGTTTGCAAGGGATTCTGTAGCACCAATAATAAGATATCCATCAGGTTCAAGGACTTTTGCAATGTTTGTGTATATTTTGCGTCTGTCTTCTTCAGTAAAATATATCATTACATTGCGACATAAAATAATATCAAATTTTCCAAGTCCGACAAAAGGCTTCATGAGATTCATTTTTTGAAACTGAACCATTGCTCTGATTTGATCGTTTATTTTCCAACAATCACCGTCTTGTTTGAAATATTTATTCAGTCGTTTGAGGTCTAACCCTCTTGCCACTTCAAATTTATTATATCTTCCATAACTTGCCTGGGTGATGGCGGCATCTGAAATATCTGTACCCAGAAGTTTAATCTGGTACTTTTGAGTAGTAACGCCAATTTCATCCAAAGCCATGGCAATGCTGTAAATCTCCTGTCCGGTGGAATTGGCGGCACTCCATAAACGGATAGCTGGTTTTAAGATAGCCCTGTTTTTTGATCTTCTGTCGATTATATCTGGAATGATTTTGTGTTGCAGCAGAGTAAAAGGGGATTTATCTCTGAAAAAATAGGTTTCATTTGTGGATATGGCATCAATGATCTTTTTCTCAATATCTTTTTTCAGGTCATATTTTGCCTTTCTGTGAAGGTCGGAATATGATTTGATACCAAGTTGATCCATTAATGGATTAAGCCTGGTTTCAATAAGATATTCCTTACCCTTGGAAAGGGCTATTCCAGATATCTCCATGATATATTTTGACAATATATCAAATTCGACTGGTGTGATTTTGATCATTATGTCCTGCTGTTTCTCACATTACATTTACCGTGAAAACACATTTTTTTACCGTGAAAACACATTTTGGTTTTTATTGTCGGGGGGATTAAAAATCCAGCCATGAGCGTTTGGTTTAGGTTACAGTTTTGGTTATCTCTTCAGCGATTTGATCAAGAGGCACAATCACGTCAGCCAAACCTGACTCTATTGGTTCCTTTGGCATTCCATACACGGTACAGCTATTTTTATCCTGGGCAATAATAACCCCGCCATTTCTTTTAATATCTTCAAGACCTTTTGTGCCATCTGACCCCATTCCTGTCATAATAACAGCAGTAGATCTTCCTACATAATGTTCTGCAATGGATCTGAAAAGATAATCAACTGATGGCTTGCAGCTGTTTTCCGGTGGATCATTAGTAATTTTTATATTTCGTGTTTTGCCATCTGCACCAGCGACGATTTTCATCTGCATACCTCCAGGGGCAATAAAAACCGTATTGGGTCTTAAAGGCTCTCCGTTTTCAGCCTCCTTGACTTCAAGGGAACACTTTGCATTCAGGCTTTTTGCTAATGATTGTGTAAAAACAGGGGGCATATGCTGAACTACCAGTATTGGTACATTGAGCTTTGTGGTCAGCATGGGCATCATCAATGACAGAGCTTTGGGACCACCAGTTGAAATCCCGATTCCTATTATGGATGAGGGTGTCTGCCTTCTGGTAATAGTGGTTGATTTTGCAGATATATGCTTGATTTTAGAAGATATGCGATTCCCAGCTTTTAAATCAGAATGTACCGCATTAAATATGTGTGAATCAGAACTTCCAAGATTAGAAGTTCCTGAACTGGAATCGTTAAATATGGTAGAGGGTAATTTGGAAGATCTAATATTTCTCTGTGAACCAAGTGGAGGTTTTACAAAAGGGTTTGTCAATCCTCTCTGGCGTTTGAATGCATTGATAATAGGTGCAAGGGAATCATACACTTTTATCATATTTTCAGCCATTGTACCTTTATCAGGTTTAGGAATAAAATCAAAAGCCCCGAGTTCCAAGGCTTTGATAGTCATCTCGCTTCCTGTTTGTGTAAGGGTACTCAACATTACGGCTGTGGTTGGAATGTCGTTATCTTTAATATACGCAAGAACTTCAAGACCATTCATCTCAGGCATTTCTATGTCCAAGGTGACAATGTCCGGTTTAAGTGTTGCTATGCGTGCAATAGCTGTTTTGCCGTTTCCGGCAACTCCCACCAGCTCCACATCAGGTATTTTTTGAAGGACATCGCTGACAATCTTGCGATATACAATCGTGTCATCAACTACAAGAACTTTTATTTTACTCATATTTTACTCATTGATTCTTTTCAATACCTCTACCGTGAAAACACATTGTTGATTTTCATGATTCGGGGTGGTCGGAATCTGACCATGAACGATTTTGACTACGAATGTTTATTTTGAAGAGACGTTCCCCTGCTTTTTCAGTCCTTTAATACCTCTTCAATATCCAGAATACCAATTAAAGATGTTTTTGTTTTCATAACACCTTTAAAAAATCGTCCTTTCAAGCCGCTGATATTTGAGGGTGCTGGTTCAATTTTATCTTTTTCTGCCGTCACCACATCGCTTATTGCATCTACCATAAGACCGATGTGCTCATCCTGAGACCGCACAATAATGTTTCTGTTGCGTTTGTCTTTTTCAATCTGAGAAAGTCCAAGTTTTTTCCCAAGATCAAGTATTGTTACAATGCGACCTCGCAGATTCAGTACTCCAACCACATATTCAGGTGACTGTGGGACTGTTGTCACCTCAAAGTGTTTGTTAATTTCCTGTATGCTTAATATATCAATACCACAAAGTGCCTTTCCCACATAAAAGGTGGCAAGCTCGGTGTTTATTTCTTGTGATATTCCTGTACTTGCAGCCATATTGAACTCTCCTTGTAAAAAGCATTCTCACCTTATTGGTTCAGAGTATAAAGACAGAAGAAAAAATTTAAAGATTAAGATATTTTCTGACAATTTTCATGAGATTTTCACGGTCAAGTTTCAGTTCATACTCATCAATTCCAACTTGCCTACCCTTCTTGACATGAGCATCACTTGCAAGTGATGTGAGGGCAATTACCTTAAAATGTGATAGTGCCGGGTCTTTTTTGATTCTTGATGTAAGCTCAAAACCATCCATGTTGGGCATTTCAAGATCTGTGACCACAATATCAATTTCATTTGCTCTCTCTTTTAGAAGATTCCATGCAATTTCTCCATCTTCAGCCGTTATGACTCTATAACCCTCTTCGGTCATAAAACCCTTTACCTGATTTCTGAAAAAAGCGGAATCTTCAGCAAAAAGAATAACCTTCTCGCCGGCCTGTTGCATGTCTGCGGCAGCCAGTTGCTCAGCTTCAAACCATGATGGATTCAGTGTTTTGACAACATCAAAAATATCCACCAGCAGGGTTGTATGACCATCTATAATCATGGAACCATTGATTCCAACCTGCTTTAAAGTTGAGTCATCAATATCCAGAGAAATCTCAACTGCATCTACCGGAGGCGTAACCATGAGTCCCAACTCTCTGCCTTTGACAGTAAAGACAATGATCTCCTGTTGTTCAGTTTGAGGCAGTTTGGAGACATTGGAAACCTGAGACAGTTCGTAAAGTGGAAGAGCACCGCCTCTGTATTGAACCACTTTTTTCCCGCTCACATGCTCAATGGACGAAACAGGAATCCGCTCAATACGTTCCACAAGGTTCAGTGGAGCGGCACAATGCTCAGGGCCATTCTTGAAAAGCATCAGAGATGCCTTGTCTCTGGCTTTTTCCATCGCCTCTTCAGCAGCTCTGGCAGCTTTTGCGGTTCTTTCTGCCTCGGCCATGGTAGTCAGTTCAGCCATCTGGGCAAGGTTTGAGACATCAAGTATCAGTGCGACCTTACCGTCACCCATAATGGTTGCACCAGCATATCCACTGCATTTCTTCAGGTGTCTGCCAAGTGGTTTGACAACAATTTCTTCCGAATCTTTGAGTTCATCTACCACAAGTCCATATTTGTGAGTTCCGGCTGATACTACAGCGATATTTATTGCACTGGAGGCACGAAATCTTCTGTCTTCATTCGTTCGATCATGACTAAAGTCGTCGTTTACCGATTCTCGCTTGCCATTTCGGTCAATTCTATTTGAACGCCGGTCTGCAACACTCGTTCTCTGATCCGGATATTCTATGTTGTCATCAGGATGGACAAAAGTTTTTTGAATACCAAGTACCTGTGCAAGGTTCAGAAGTGGCAGAAGGTTACCGCGAAGCCTTACCACATCGGCATCTCCCACCTTTTCAATCCGTTCTTTTACTTGTGATGCAGGAATTCTTAGCAATTCATCAAGGTTAACTTGTGGAATTGCATATTTTTCATTACCTACCGATATAATCTGACTTGGAATAATGGCGAGCGTCAAGGGCAGTTTAATCTGAATCTCTGTCCCTTTTCCGGTTTTTGAATCTATTTCAATGATACCGCCCAGTTTTTCAAGGTTAGTCACAACAACATCCATTCCAACCCCTCTGCCAGAGACATCTGTAATCTTTTCTGCTGTTGAAAAACCCGGCAGAAGAATCAGATCAATTCGTTCTTTAGCCGAAAGCTCCGCCACCTGCTGTTCTGTCATTACACCTTTTTTGACGGCAGCAGCGGCAAGCTTGTCAGGGTCGAGTCCCTTGCCATCATCTGAGATCATTATGTTGACCTGACCCGCATCATGAAATGCCTTGAGTACTATTTTGCCGGTTGCACTTTTGCCTGCAGCTTCTCTGGTATGTGGTAGTTCAATACCATGATCCACGGAGTTTCTTACCAAATGAGTCAGGGGGTCATTGATGGCTTCAATAATGGTTTTATCAAGTTCAACCTCTTTGCCTTCAATTATGAGGTCAATAGATTTGCCAAGCTCTTGAGAGAGATCCCGTACTACCCGTGTAAATTTGTTGAACACATTTGCGATTGGCTGCATACGGGTTCGCATGATAGCTTCCTGAAGCTCTGATGTGATCATGTCAATGCGCTGGCTTGAGAGTTCAGTGGCTTTGGCGTTTGATGAGTTTATTCCCTGGATCAACTGATTTCTGCTCAGTACCAGTTCTCCTGCAAGATTCATTAAAGTATCAAGCAGGTTGACATTTACTCTCAAAGAGCCCATTGGCTTAGACATGCTCGTGGTGCTGTTGGGATCATTTTCAGTGGTTTGACCGCTGATTTCACTATCTGATGCAAATTCCTGTTGTTTACGGGTGGCAGCTGTTTTGATCTGAGCAGGCGGTTGTTGAACCTTAGATTCAACCTGTATAGGTGCTGGACGATTTGCAGGGACGGCTTTTTGTGTTGAATCTGTTTTCCGGGCGACCGCTGTTGGTTGAGCTGCCGCAGATTGAACTACTTTTTGCTTCACAGGTTGAACCACGGTTTGCTTTACAGGTTGAACTACTGTTTTTTCCACAGGCTTGGCATGCATGGTTGCCTGAACCGGTTGTACCTGTGCAGGTTCCTGAAAAGATTCAGATTGCATTGTTCCCTGAGCAGTCTGAGTATCCATATCCCTGGGCGGCAGGGTTGCAAGTGTGTCTGATTCCTCTGTAATTTGAGAGGCAGAGAGCATATTATCGTTGATTACATGGATATACTGATCTTCCAGATCAAAAAGAGTTCCAGCCATATCTGGTTCTAATATTGATGAGAACAGGATTTGATAGGGGATTCT
>JADGBP010000173.1 GCA_015231395.1 Desulfamplus sp.
AAACTTAAAATTAATCGTCTTTACAGGGATGCTGTCTCCAATGGAAAAATAATTTCCAAAGAGACTAAAACATACCTAAATGATAAAATGCAGTCAGCATCATGGCTCATTAAAAGTATTCATCAGCATCAAGAAAAATGGTTACTACATTAAATCCCCGCTCTCTTAATAATTCAATAGTCACTGAATACTGGGTTAAAAACTCCTTTTCCCTCATATCCATTACAAAAGAGAATCCCTTGATTTTAGGGTCATTTTTCAAGGGGAGCTCCAGAAATTTGGGCAACAGGGCTATGGGCATGTTATCTACACAGTAAAAATCGGCATCTTCAAATGCTGCCATAGCAGTTGTTTTGCCTGAACCCGAGATTCCAGTGATAATAAAAATTTTCTGATGTTTCATTGCTTTGTATCCAGATGGAACATTTGAATATTCAATCTACTTAAAGAACATTTAATTTTAACACTGCCAATTCATAAAATATGGCAAGGAAATATTCGGAAATTAAAATTCTTCATCAACAGAATGAATAATTTGCTCTATCTCTTCTGCAGATTCTGCTTTCAATAGATTTTCTTTAAAATGGTTTTGCTTAAGAAGTTTTGAAATCTGGGCAAGTACACTCAAATGAATCCCTGTAGAGCGGACTGGTGTAACAAGAAGGAAAAAAATATGAACTGGTCTATTGTCTAAAGAATCAAAATCAACACCCTCACGGCTTAATCCAAAACCTACAACAATGGAATTGATGCTGGCAAGCTTACCATGAGGTATTCCAATACCTCCGCCAATACCGGTACTGCCAAGTTGTTCGCGTTCGAGAAGAACTTTGACAATATCCTTTGTTGCTGTTCCAGTTCTCTTTGATAAAGATGCTGCAAGTTCTTCAAGAACTCCTTTTTTATCCTTTGATTTTAAATCCGAAATTATTGAATCTTTATCAAGAATATCTGTTATTTTCATAAGAATGGTGCAGGAAACCGCTATCCCTTCAGGGTAGCGGAGGAATGCACCCCTCCTTTTAGTTTGTTGTTAAAGAAAAGTTTTGCATGGGAAGAATCTCTCCATGCAAAACTGTTTTTACTCAAATTAATGAGTATCAGCCTTACGGCTGTAATGTTTGCCTCGACAAAGTTATAATGGCTTGTTACGCTCGACACACTGGCTTTAGACCTTTACACCTGTTTAATGCCGGACAACAGAGCAACAGACTGGCACGCATCTGTTGGTGTTATGACCAAAATAACGTAGTTCGCAAAGAACTTAGTCTGGTCAACAAGGCTTGCAGGCTTTAGTAGCTTACAAGCCCCTACCCTTCAGGGTAGGGGTCGTTGACTAAGTTACTCCAAGAAAACTCCCCTGTCCTTGCAGGATAGGGGAGAAGTTGAGTAGATAAAGATTTTTATTTGTAATTCTATAACTGGTTATTTGTAATTTTATCACTGAGGCTGAATTAACCCTAAATTGCCGTCATTTCTTCTGTAAAGAACATTGAGACGTTCTGTTCTTGAATTGTTGAAAACAAAAAAGTTCTCTGTTCCCGAATTCAGTTCAATTACCGCATCCTCAACATCCATTGGTTTGTAGTCAAGCGTCTCTATGACTATGTCATAGAGTTTTTTTTTTCAGCTTCGGGTTCAATATCTTCCTGATTAAATTCATCCTCTTCCAGATCAAATTCATCGTTTTTAATGGTTTCTTTGCTGCCTGACATGTGGTTCTTCTGTTTTTCCTTATGTTTTTTAATCTGTACTTTGATTTTATCCATTAAGGTGTCTATGGAAGAGTACATATTTTCAGACTCCTCCTTTGCATGGATTTTAACTTTGTCACATATAAGGGTTATTTCAGCAATGTGTCGTATCTTTTCCACTGAGAGTACAACATTCGCTTCGGCAGGAGTATCCAACATCTTGTCAAACCGGTCTAATTTTTTCTGGACATAGGATTTGAGTGCATCGGAAGAATCGATCTTTTTAAAAGTTACTGATGTTTGCATAAAACCCCCTTTTAAAATTGTTTACGTTTACCTGAAGGCAGAATATGGAGGATTTCCCGGTATTTTGCTACGGTTCTCCGGGCAATATCAATATTTGCCTTTTCCAGCAGTTCAGTTATTTCCTGATCACTCAAGGGATTGGCCGGATCTTCCTGATCTATAAGGGATTTAATCTTCTCCTTAACACTTTCAGATGCCATTGAATCACCATTGGTGCGTTTGATGGAGCTGTTGAAAAAATATTTTAATTCAAAAAGCCCCTGGGGCGTGTAGGCATATTTATTGGTTGTGACCCTGCTTATTGTGGATTCATGCATATTTATATCTTCTGCCACATCTTTAAGGATCATAGGTTTTAAATATGCCACCCCTTTTTCAAAAAATTCCCCTTGGAATTTAATGATACTTTCCATCACAGCGTATATGGTCTTTTGACGCTGATGAATACTTTTAATGAGCCATGATGCTGACTGCATTTTATCATTTAGGTATGTTTTAGTCTCTTTGGAAATTATTTTTCCATTGGAGACAGCATCCCTGTAAAGACGATTAATTTTAAGTTTAGGCAGACCATCGTCATTCATGACAATTTTGAAATCATCTCCATCTTTATATACATGAATGTCAGGAATTATGTAATGAGGTTCTTCAGTTACAAATTGCCTGCCTGGCTTGGGTTCTAAATATTTAATGACATTTACTGCAGTAATAACTCTCTCAATCTTTATGGAAAGGGCAGCGGCAATTTTTTTATAGTTTTTGTTCTCAAGATTCTTCATGTGTGATGATATTATCTCTTTGAGAATTGGATCCTGTATTCCAAGTTGTTTAATCTGTATAAGAAGAGTTTCCCTAAGATCTCTTGCACATATACCTGGCGGATCAAAACTCTGCATAGTTTTAAGAAGTTTTTCAACTGTTTCTTTGGAAAAACTTCCCATATCAGCAATCTCTTCAACAGAAGCACAAAGATAGCCGTCAATATTAAGATTGCCAATAATCAGGCGACCAATCCGCTCCTCTTCTTCTGTTGGCCCGTACATTAAAAGCTGCCACTGCAGATGCTCTTCAAGGGTTTCTTTTGAACTGGTAAATGCCTCATAGTTTGGAAGCTCCTGGGAATCCTTTTCGGCATAGACGCTTCCAGCCGAGCTATACTCATGGATATAACTTTCCCAGTCAATATCATTTCCGACTTTTTCTTCAATCTTGACTTCTCTTAGAGCGTCATCTGCTATTATATTTTCAGAATTTTCAGAATTATCACTTAGCTGATTGTTGCTTAACGGTTCTAATTCCATCTCTCCAGGAGTATCAAGAAGAAGTTCTTCCAGAGCAGGATTTTCTTCCATCTCCTGTTGAATCACTCCGGCAAGTTCGAGCCTGGAGAGCTGCAGAAGTTTAATTGCCTGCTGCAACTGAGGTGTCATAATCAGTTGCTGGGTCAATGTCAGATTTTGTTGTAATCCAAGTGTCATGTCAGAGTTTAAAGTCATCCCCCAGATAGATTTGTCTTGCTAATTTACTTGATGTAATTGTTTCCGGAGTTCCGGATTCAACCACTTTTCCCTGACTCATAATATATGCTTTACTGCATACACCCAGAGTCTCACGTACATTATGATCTGAAATAAGAATACCAATGCCTTTTTGTGTCAGTTGCTTGATGATACTCTGAATATCGGCAACAGCCAAAGGATCAATGCCGGCAAACGGTTCATCCAGAAGAATAAACAGGGGCTCTGTTGCCAGCACTCTTGCAATTTCAAGCCTTCTCCTCTCTCCTCCTGACAGAACTGTTGCCTTCTGATTTGCAAGACGAAGGATACCCAGTTCCTGCATCAGCACATCCGCCTTTCCATTGATATCATCTGCCCTGTCAGGCAGCAATTCCAAAATTGCGGTAATATTTTGTCTTACTGTCAGTTTCCGGAATATTGATGCTTCCTGAGGAAGATACCCAATACCTTTTCTTGCCCGAACATACATTGGATAGTCTGTTATTGGTTCATGGTCAAGGAAAACATCTCCTTTGTCAGGTTTTATCATTCCAACAGCCATATAAAAAGTGGTCGTCTTACCCGCTCCATTGGGACCCAGAAGCCCTGTCACCTCATTCTGGTGAATCTCAATATCAACCCCGTCAACAACTTTTCTGTTGTTATATGCTTTAACAAGATTTTTCAGCATAAGTTTTGACATGGATTTCTTTTTGTATTTAGTTCCGCCTGTATTGCGTGAAATTGTGCTGTCTGCCTATCAGTTGTCTTGTCCACGTATATCAATCAGTTGTCCCGTCTGTCCATCAATTGTCATGACTGTCTGTCAGTTGTCCTGATTGAAATCTTCTTTTGAATTAAAAAGAGCTTCGACTCTCTTCTCTTTGCCGCCTTCAACAATAACTTTTCCTGAATTCTGAAACAGAGTTATTTTTTTGCCTGTTACGTAGCTTTCTCCGGTCATGACACGAGGAGCATCTCCTGTCAAAATAATTTTCTCATCTATTGCAGTATAGACAGCTTGATCAGCAAATGCTGTTCTGTTGGTGCCAGATGACAATTTAACATTTCCTGATGCTGTCATGGATTTGATATTCTGTTTTGTATCTGTAGAGTTTGTCTTTGCGGAATATGCAGTTTTTTCTTTGTCTGTAAAGAGAAACACGGAGATTTTGTCAGCTTTAATTACGGAGTCCCCTTGTGTTGCTACAACATTTCCTGAGAAAGTTATGATAGATGAATCCTTTTCAACCAGCATGCTGTCTGATGTTACATGCAATTTAAGTTCTTTATCAGAAGTTGTTTTGTTATTTTTATCATTTTCTGCCTGCACAGGAAGGACAAAATATGGCATCATCAGAAAAGTAAAGGTTATCACTGCCGTAAAGATATACAAATTAAAGATATGCGGCAAATGAACAGTGTTCAGTATTTTTTGAATATCTGATAATTGTTTAATAGTTGATAATTGTTTGATATTTAGCAATTGTTTAAAACTCTTTCTATATATTATTTGTTTATTGAGAAAAACCAAAAGACTCGGAAAGGGTTCCACAGACATTACCTTTTAGCAGAATCGTATTGTCGTTAAGATTGATTCTAAGGGTGTCAGCATCAATAACAGAACTGTTGTTGGTTACTGTTACATGCACTGTAGAATTTATTATATGGCTTTTTTTGTCATAATGCAACTGCTCAGTTTTTAGAACTGTTTCCCCATATTTTACCATGACATTATTGGAAAAGTGTATATCTTTCTCTTTTGTATTAATATATCCCTCTTTTGCAGTAACATGAACTTGCTCTCCGTTTTTCAGGAAAAAAAATACAGAAATATCCATGAGTAGGGCTTTATCTTCGTTCTTCATAACTCTTGCAGAAGAGGCATCAAGAGTCCATTCCTTCACACCATTTCTTGTGGAAGTGTGCTTCATGGTGTTTAATATCAAAGATGCTTCTGAATCTATTTTGATTCTCTTAATAACTTTTTTGCCTGAAGTTACAACATTAAAATAGTAAAGTCCTGCAAATCCTGATGCCATAAAAAACAACAGTAAAAAAAGAATAATTTTAATTCGTTGAGGGTTGTTCATTTTTAATATCATCAGGTTACAAACTTATAATAAAATAAAATAA
>JADGBP010000174.1:0-2194 GCA_015231395.1 Desulfamplus sp.
AATATTTATTTTACCGGTTTTATGTTAGAGTAAGTTAAAATAATGAGTGAGATACTATCCCAGGATGAGGTTGACAGCTTACTTGCGGGTCTTGATTCCGGTGAGGTTGAAGTTGAAAAAGATGTTGCAGTGGATTTACTGGAATTAGAAGCATTTTTTATAATATTCTGGAATATCTCATTTGAGGTGATGCTGAATTTGTCAGCGTCAGCATCTTGCTGGATCCCTGATAAATTCATTAACAATTGATGATTAGTATTTTTAAGGGTGTTATACTTAATTTCTGACTCAGTGAGCTGCTTCTCCTCAGCTGCTTTTTTGGATGCATCATTATTACTGTGAAGATCCCCCATCAATTTCTGAAGTAATGTATCTGACTCTGGATTACCACTTTCTACCTGATTTTTAACTAAAGCCTTATTATCAAAAGGTAATATTCCTTTGCTGTCAAGAGAAGACATCGCTTGGTTGTCAAGAGAAGACATCGCTTGGTTGTCAAGAGAAGACATCGCTTGGTTGTCAAGAGAAGACATAAGTGAAAATGGATTTTTCCTACTTTGATTTAAACCATTAATGGAAAGTTCTTCCGGCAAATCTGCTAATATCTTGCTATCACCATCTTTACTTGTATTGTTGGCTCTTAAACCTTCAAGGGCAGATACCAAATCATTGAGAGCAATTTTTTCATTTCCATTATTATTATTATTATTACTATTATTATTCCCGTTATTGTTGCCATTAATACCATTTTTGTCCGCAGGGAGCCCAAGCTGCCTAAACATTCCTTTGATAGAATCAATATCAGATGAATTCTGAAAAGTGTTTCCTGTGAAAAACGAGGTTTTCTGAAGTTCCTGAAGGTCAGCAATCAGAGTATTAACTCCAATCCCCTCCCCTTTTACTTCTGAATTTGCAACAATTGAATTTATCACATCATCAGGAATTCCCAAGGATTTCATGATAGAGCTGACAAACGGAATTGCAGAGACATCAAGAAGTAAGCCGCTCTCATTATTGTTGAGTTCCGAATTATCATCTTTTTTATCTGTTTGTTTTTTTAGGAAAAAAGCATCCATATCCGTTGAAGAATCTACCGTGGAAATATCCTCAGGGTCAAGACTTAACAGACCGTCCATAAGGTCGGAAACCAATACATTGCCATTATCAGATTCAGATTTCAGAGTTTTTATCAAATCTGCAACCTTTGATTGAGAAAAACCAGCTTTTGACAACATTGATTTAACAGCATCCAACCCATCATCACCTAAAGAGACTCCTTTCAGGTCATTATGACCTGATGCCATAAGGTATTGTTTAAGTTTTGTTAAGAACTCGACTCCCTGTGCAGAGTTAATATCTTTAAGAAGCTGCGAGGGGTTTGTGTCTATAGTTGTCAGATTGTTTGTGTTCTCTGCCGCTACTCCCCCGTTTTGTTTAAGACCATTTTTGGCAAGAATCTGATTAAGCTTGCTCAGAAAAAGACTGGAAACATCACTTTTTCCACCAGAATTCTGACCAGAAGAACTCAGCAGCGATCCCGATCCTGACGGTACTGATGAGGTTTTGTTCTTAGAGAGTTGCGAGGCAAATAAATCAAAATTCATGGCATCACCTGTTATAATGGTTATCAGTTGATATTATCAATAAGCAATGATCGTGCCACAGATATAAAAAAAGCAATAAGTAAAAATAATAGTAAAATCAAATTCTTATAGATTTAAAATCCATACTTACTGTTTAAAAACTGTACTGAACATGAAGATATTGCCTGTTATCATGGCACTACAGGAAATTCCTGCCCCCAATCAAGACAAAACTTCTGCCAAAGAGATCATTTTTTCTTCTGGGCAAGACGCTCGCTGATTTTTGATGCCTGCTCCATCTGAACAGCAGCAAGAATTTTTGAGGCGGGCTTGGGAGGCATACGGGCAAGTATCTCTGCTGCCAGTTCCACATCCATTGTATCAAAAATAGCAGCCGCGTTCTTTGTGGGCATTTTAGCATAAAGCACAGCAAGACTTGCCATTTTCTCTTCGTAAACTACTTCCATTGCTTTTTCTTTATCTGATTTTACTTTCTGAATAGAAGCCAAATTATCCTGTATTTGTTTTTTCAAATCCTCAAGCTTTGCAAGACTTTCATCAATTTCTTCTTTAAATTTTTCAAGTTCCTTTTTTTCCTGTTTAAGCTGACG
>JADGBP010000174.1:2292-5659 GCA_015231395.1 Desulfamplus sp.
CTTCTGCTCTTCCATCTGGAATTCATCCACATATTCGCTCCTTTTTTTATCTTTGAGACGCTCAATCACTTTTCTCTCCACGCTTTTTTTTGTCAATGCCTGCAATTTTACTGCCGCAATTCTCTGAAGCTGTTCATGTTCTTTACGTTTAAGGTCAATATCATTTTCAAGAGAATCCTGATATTCACAATATTGCCGGAAAAGTTGTGCGGAAATTCCCTTAACAGTCTTCTGCTCCACGATATCTATAATAACACGATATTCCTGCTCCATCTGCACAATCTGTTCATTTGCCTTCACTACATCCATACAGGCTTTAACGTATTCTTGTTGAGCAAGATTTTCAAGATGCTCTCTGTATTTTAGAACCGGCTGGAGCCTGAAATTAAATTTTTTCATAATTTGCTTCCTGCCTGCCTTCAATAAAAATATTTTGGCATTCTCAATTTTGAAGGGCAACCACAAAGGATTGCCCCTACAGTGCTCTTGCCAATTTAATTATCTGGAACACTATATATTCAACATGTCAACATTTGACATTGGCTATTATCCTGCCTTTATCATCATTTATCGTTTCCCCCTTGGCAGGGGATTTGTTTCTGATAGAATCTTTGTCAATTCAGCGATACCAGTATTCAGGTCAATTCTTTGGTTCATATCCTGCCTTAAAAAGCCGTCAATAGCCGGCATCAGCTTTTTTGCCTTATCAATTTTTGGATTGGAACCATCTACATAAGCACCAATTGCAATCATATCTTCAGCACCTTTGTAGGTTGACATGATATCAATTGCCTGTTGTCTGAGTTTAACATGATCTGGCTTTGCAACATCACGAAATACCCTGGAAACACTTGCCAGAACATCAATGGCGGGATAGTGCCCCTTATTGGCAATAGCTCTTGATAGAACAATATGACCATCAACAATGGAACGAACAGTATCACCCACCGGATCGTTGAGGTCATCTCCTTCGACCAGAACAGTATAAATTCCCGTAATTGAGCCGCTTCTCTCCACATACCCCACCCGCTCCAAAAGCACAGGAATCTGTACAAAAAATGATGGCGTATAACCTCTTGAAGTTGGCGGTTCTCCGGCAGCAAGTCCAACATCTCTTGAAGACATGGCAAAACGGGTAATCGAATCTACAATCAGAAGCACATGTTTCCCCTGATCCCTGAAATATTCGGCAATGGTGGTGGCAAGATATGCACCTCTCATTCTCACCAGAGGAGGCGTGTCAGAAGTTGCCGCAACCACAACAGACTTTTTCATTCCGTCTGGTCCCAAGGTGTGATTAACAAAATCCTTAACCTCTCTGCCACGCTCTCCTATCAGTCCAATGACTGTGACATCTGCACTGGTATGTTTGGTCATCATGCCCATAAGCACGCTCTTTCCCACACCCGAACCCGCCATGATTGCCACTCGCTGACCTCTGCCAAGAGTAATCATCACATTAATGGCTGAAATGCCAACATCAATAGGTTCATCAATGGATTTACGCTCCATGGGGTTCATTGGTTTGCCATAGAGAGAATATTTTGACGTGGGGTTGAATGAACCTTTGCCATCAATGGGATTGCCCATTCCGTCCACAACTCTGCCAATAAGTCCGTCACCCACATCTGCGAGAGGAAGATCCGCAAGTGGAATAATTCTGCTGCCAGGCCCAATACCCCTCATGTCTCCGTACGGCATCAAAAGCACTTTCTCTTCCCGAAAACCTATCACTTCCGCACGGATCTCGCTGCCAAGATCGTTTTTAATGGTGCAAAGACTTCCAATGCCAAGACCAAGTCCATCTCCTTCAGCAATAAGCCCTATTACCTTAGTGATTCTACCTTCAGGTCTTACTGTCACAGAGTTTTCTACAGCATGTGAATATTTATCCCAATTGATTTCCATTACATTTCCTGACACGCTTCACGATATTTTTTGTTCTTGTTTTTTGTAATGATGATATTCTCTCTATAATGCTTCATGAAATTCTTGCACTCATCATTCTTCATAAAAATTCTTGCACCCATCAACTTCATGAAATTCTTGCACCCATGACACTTGAAAAAACCTTTTCAAGCCTTGACTGGATATCTGTCTCGACCTTGGCTTTTGAAGATTCAATTTTACACCCCCCACGAGTCACTGAAGGGTTTGAAATCACGGCAACACTTTTAAGACTCTTGATATTTTCAAAAAAATCATCCTTTATCATCTCAATATATTCGTAATCATCAGGAGAGATGTTAAGGGTTATATCTTCAGGCTCAGGCATTGTCGCCAATGCATTGATTACTGACTGTTTTACAACACCTTCATCTAATTCCACCTTTGCAAACACAACCTTTTCCGCAATTTTGCAGATTAAAGAGAGCATTTTAGATTCATGTGTTTTTATAGTATTATGCCATGAATGCTCTGCTTTTTGAAAAATATCTTCAAGCGAGGTTATGATTTCAAGAGCCTTTGCATCACTGACAACTTTGCCATCTTCCTCCCCTTTCTGAAAACCTGCGTCATAACCTTCTTGCTCACCTTTTTCCTGTCCTGACTGATATCCTTCTTCCATGCCACGGGCTAATCCCTCTTCATATCCGGCTGTTCTGGTCATTTTTTCTACCCGGAGTCAGCACATCACCATTATTGATTAAATTAATCAGATCAGACATCACATTGCCACTTCCCGTGCCTGTTCCCAACCCCTTTCCTGCTCCATCTCCGGTTACTGCTTCTGTTGCTTTTCCTAACAGTATATCAGATGCCCCCTTGGTATTTTGCTCTTCCTGCACTTGGGACAGATTTGTTATTTTATCTTGAACCCTTTCATTGAATATATCAAAGGAGTTTTTCAATTTGATTTTATTAGCATCTGCCTGCGAAGAAGAATCTGATGCCACATTAATTTTGGCATCATCAAGTGTGTTGTTCTTGTCTTTTCCCAATACACCAAGTGATGTAAGGACTTCATTTAGATCTTTCTTAGAACTCTTTCCATCAGCAGGTAATGAATTCTCAACATCTACACCAAGTGATTTAAGAACTTCATTTAGATCTTTAGTGGAACTCTTGCCATCAGCAGGTAATGATTTATTCTCAACATCTACACCAAGTGATTTAAGAACTTCATTTAGATCTTTAGTGGAACTCTTGCCGTCACTGGATGATGAATCAGTGCTCGGTAATTTAATTTCGGCAGAAGATGTTGCAGTGGATTTACTGGAATTAGAAGCATTTTTTATAATATTCTGGAATATCTCATTTGAGGTGATGCTGAATTTGTCAGCGTCAGCATCCTGCTGGATCCCTGATAAATTCATTAACAACTGATGATTACTATTTTTAAGAGTGTTATACTTAATTTCTGACT